>CAMWOF010000093.1 GCA_947175805.1 uncultured Clostridiaceae bacterium | reverse complement strand
GTTGTATTCTGGCGTGATACTTGGTACAATATTTATATCTAACACATAACGAAAAAATGATGCAGGAGTAGGTTGAAGTGAAAATGGAAAATCAAAAGACCCCGGACAGAATAAAAATACGCGGTGGACGGGTACATAATCTGAAAAACATTGATGTTGACATACCGCTTAATAAGATTGTAGGGATTGCCGGCGTTTCCGGCTCAGGCAAATCCTCTTTGGCACTGGGTATTCTGTATGCAGAGGGTTCCCGACGCTATTTGGAATCTTTGTCAACCTACACACGCAGAAGAATGACACAGGCAGAAAAGGCACAGGTGGATGACGTGCTGTATGTTCCGGCTGCGTTGGCGCTTCGTCAGCGTCCCGGCGTTCCCGGTATACGCAGCACATTCGGAACAGGCACAGAACTGCTGAATAGCCTGCGCTTGATGTTTTCGAGGCTTTCCAGTCATTGCTGCCCGAATGGACACTATGGGTCGCCTTCGCTGAATGTGGCGGCGGGGCTTCCGCTTGTCTGTCCCGTATGCGGCGAACACTTCTTCGCCCCAGGTGCGGAGGAACTTGCATTTAACAGTCAGGGGGCGTGTAAAAAATGCGATGGTACGGGCGTTGTTCGTATCGTAGATGAAACGACGCTGGTACCCGATGAGTCTCTAACTATTGATGAGGGTGCGGTCGCACCATGGCAGACGTTGATGTGGTCGCTGATGAAGGATATCGCACGTGAAATGGGAGTCCGTACCGATGTGCCATTCCGGGAATTGAGCGCAAAGGAGCGTGACATCGTTTTTCATGGCCCTGCAGTCAAGAAAAACATCATCTATCAGAATAAGACCAGCGGCGCTGCCGGGGATATGGATTTTACATATTTCAACGCTACCTATACCGTGGAAAACGCTTTGTCCAAGGTCAAGGACGAAAAGGGCATGAAGCGGGTGGAAAAGTTTTTGCGGCAGGATGTTTGCCCGGACTGCGGCGGAACAAGATTAAGCCATGCAGCCCGGGCACCTAAACTTCGGGGGATTTCCCTTGCGCAAGCCTGTGAAATGACCCTTTCCGATCTGACGACTTGGGTCGATGGTATCCCCGCTTCACTTCCCGAAGAAATGCGTCCGATGGCGGAAAGTATATGCGAATCGTTCCAAAGCGCCTCAAAGCGCCTGACGGATCTGGGCCTGTCCTATCTTACGCTGGATCGTGCCGCTTCTACGCTGTCCACCGGAGAACGGCAAAGGATGCAGTTGGCCCGTGCGGTGCGTAACCGCACCACAGGCGTTCTCTATGTTCTCGACGAGCCGTCCATCGGTCTGCATCCCTCAAACATGGATGGCTTGACCGGCGTGATGCAGGATCTGATTGCGGATGGCAATACCGTGGTTTTGGTAGATCATGACACGCATGTGCTTTCCAAAGCAGATTGGCTCATTGAACTCGGTCCGGAGGCCGGTGCAGGAGGCGGGACGATCATTGCGCAAGGAAATCTGAAGGAAGTGGAAAGCGACCCCAATTCACGGATCGGCGGTTTTCTTACAGGAAGAACGACAATCAATATCGGGAAACACATTCCATCGGATCAGATGTTTTCCCTTGGAACCATTCATCTGTCCACATCAGAAATCCATACGGTAAAACCGTTAGAAGTGGATCTGCCAAAAGGACGGCTGATTGCAGTTACCGGCGTATCCGGTTCTGGAAAGACGACGATGATTCTGGAAAGTCTGATACCCGCATTAGAGGCATCCATCCGAGGGAACAAACTTCCAAAGCATGTGAAAGCCGTCTTGGCGAACGGAATTACGCAGATTAAGCTGATTGACGCCACACCGATAGGAATTAACGTGCGCTCCACTGTGGCCACCTATGCCGATGTGCATGATGATCTGCGTAAGGTGTACGCAAGAACACCGGATGCAAAAGAAAAAGGTTATAAGGCAGGCGATTTTTCCTATAATACAGGAAAATTGCGGTGTCCTACCTGCGACGGTACAGGCACCATCAATCTGGATGTTCAGTTTTTACCGGATGTTGAGATTCCATGTCCGGATTGCGGCGGCTCACGTTATGCAAAAGATGCGAGCCTCATCAGACGCATACCAAAGCAAGGTGGAAAGGCAAATACGCTTCCGGAACTCATGGATATGAATGTGGACGAGGCACTCACTGCGTGTTCGGATATTCCGCTTGTAGCACGAAAACTAAGCGTGCTACAGGAACTCGGCCTCGGTTATCTGACGCTGGGAGAAGAAACGCCAAGTCTCTCAGGTGGAGAAGCACAGCGTCTGAAGCTTGCCAGCGAGATGGGAAAAGGCCAGTCAGATACGGTATTTGTATTTGACGAACCTACCATTGGCTTGCATCCGTTGGATGTAGAGACACTGCTTCATGTATTTGAACGATTGATTGAAAATGAAGCGACAGTCATCGTAATCGAGCATGATCTGGATGTTATAAAGAATGCGGATTATGTGGTTGATATGGGACCGGACGGCGGTATTCATGGTGGGGAAATTGTCGCAGCAGGTACGCCGGAGGAAATCTGCGGATGTGAAAGCAGCAAAACAGGGGCCTATTTGAAGCGATATATTGAAAATCAGAAAATATAAATTTATGGAGTATAGGCATATGATTGCAAATGAAATTGAAGCTCCACATGAGATATTGTGAAAAAAAGTCAGTCTGATATGTGCAGACTGGCTTTTTGTTGTGCGTCAAACCTTACAGGAAGTGTAAGTGTTTTTTTCTGCGGTTATCTTTTATAATGCAAATATGAGAACAGTTCTTATAAGGAATTTTAGGAGGCAATACAAGAGGAGGGAAGAATTATGAAGCAAAAAATATTAGAAGTGCAGGCATTATATAAAGAGTATGGAAAAAAAGAGAATATTACAAAGGCATTAAATGGTTTGTCATGCAGTGTGATGGAGGGAGAATTTTTAGGAATTATGGGAAGCAGCGGTTCAGGCAAGACAACCCTGTTAAATTGCATTGCTACTATGATTTCTCCTACAAAGGGAAAAATTCTTTTAAAGGGAGAAGATATCAGTGGTTTTAAAGGGGGGAAGCTGGCAGA
The DNA here is from genome assembly GCA_947175805.1 of uncultured Clostridiaceae bacterium. GTDB lineage: Bacteria > Bacillota > Clostridia > Lachnospirales > Lachnospiraceae > RGIG6919. Next base: position 5,354 of record CAMWOF010000093.1, on the reverse strand, counting down.
GTATCGGGGAAATGAAATCGGATATCTGTTTCAGGATTTTGAATTGTTGGATAATCTCACGGGACGGGAAAATATTATGCTTCCCATGGCAATACATGGAGAAACCGGTGAGCCGGAGTCATTAGAGCAGCTTGCCGGATATCTGGAAATTGCAGAGGTGCTGGATAAGTTTCCGGCACAGATGTCAGGGGGACAAAAGCAGCGGGTTGCGGCGGCAAGGGCATTGATTTTAAAGCCGGCATTGATTCTTGCAGATGAGCCTACCGTTGCATTGGACAGTAAAAATGCAAAAAGTCTGATGGATAAGCTGGCAGGACTGAATGAAAATCAAAATACCACGATTATGATGGTAACCCATGACGGAAATGCAGCCAGCTATTGTTCTCGGATTTTATTTATTCAGGATGGCATTATTTTTCATGAATTGCGTCGTAATCCGGAGGAGGAATCGCAGCAGGATTTTTATAAGCGGATTATTGCGGTAATGGCGCAGCTGGGGGGAGGTAGTGCAAATGTTTATTAGTCTTATGAGAAAAAACAGTAAAAAAAGTCATAGGGAAAACAGTATTTATTTTGTGTCCCTGATTATTTCCATTGTGGCATTTTATGTTATTCTCTCGCTGGAAAAGCAGGATGTCATGATATTTTTAAAGCAGATGGAGAGTAATGCTGTAGACCGCCTGTTCAGACTGATTTCCGGAGCCTATGGTTTCTCTTTATTTCTTATCTTTTTCTGATTTATTTTGCCGAGAAATACCAGTTAGAGCGAAGAAGCCACGAATTCGGTGTGCTTCTTATGTTGGGAATGAAGCGCAGACGGTTGTTTATGTGGCTTATGGCAGAGGATTTTTACAGCGGAACTATGGCGCTTGTAATCGGACTTCCGGTTGCGGTATTTTTGTCTGAAATGATTAGTCTGATTACGGCAAAGCTGATTGGCTTGGGGATTATCGGGCATCGCTTTACGCTGTCCGTAGAGGGCCTTGCATTAACGGTTATTGGTTTTTTGGGAATCAAACTGGCAGCCAATATTCTGTTAAGTTTTAAAATTATTAAACGGGAGCCATACCGTTTGATGCATGATACCCAGGAGGAGAAATTAAAGATAGTCAATGAGAAGCGTTCCCTTGGAATGCTGGTGTTTGGCATACTTTTTCTGGCGATTGCTTATGCAATGGCAATTGTGGGCATTTCATGGGAGAATTTGCAGTATTTTGGGTTTACATTGGTATTAGGAGTATTGGGTACTTTTTTGCTGATCAAAGGTTTTTGTGCTATATTCAGCAAATTGATAAAAAATCGTAAAGGGAAAGAAGAGCTTCATATGTTTACGTTCCGTCAGTTGCAGGAAAATGTATTTTTGCGTTCCGGTGCATTGACCATTTCTTCCCTATTGGTGTTGGTTGCCATTGCCTGTATGAGTTATGGCATTTCCGTTGCAGTGACAAATCTGCAAAACGGCAATCGGCACAATATGGATTTCACCTTCGAACAATATGACGAGGAGTCGGGAAAGAATATCCGGAATCTAATGGAGCAGGAGAAGACAAAAGAGCTCATTGCCGACTGGAGAGGTATCAGAGTGACGTATCTTCCCACAAGGAATTTGTGGGAAGAGGATACGGACAGAAAAACCTGTGAATACGATACCACATCTATGAAACAGGCTGCAGGGAATCTGAGTCAGGAGCAAAGGGATATATTGGAGAATATAAATATATACAGAGATGACCTGCATATGATTGACCTTTCCGGAATCAATGAAATCCTTAAAAATCAGGGGAAAGAACCGCTTTCTCTGGAAGAAGGGGAGTTGTTTGTTTATATTGACCCAGAGGTTTATGGAGCAGAGGAGAAGAAAACATTTGACAGTTATTTGCAATATCATCCTAAAATGTTAATCGATGATGAGGAGTATGTGATTAAGGCGGTGTGCTCTTTTGATATTGTGGTGGACAGGAGCATTACCATCGGATTTGGGATTGTTTTGCCCGATGAGCTGTTTGACCGGTATGCAGACGAGGATAATATTTATACCTACTGGAATGTCTGGCTTTCAAAAAGTCTGATTGAAGAAAAGGGTCTGATGCAGGCAGTCATGGAGGGAAATAGATATTTTTCAGGGAGCGGATTGGAATTCGAAAATTATCTGCAAAATATGGGAAGACAGGTGTTTTATGTGGTTGCAGCCAGCTATCTGACCATTTATCTTGCTCTCATCTTTCTGATTATTGCGAATACAGTGATTAGCCTTTTGTATCTTATGCAGGAAAAAAAGACAAAGCGACGCTATCATACATTGATTCGTCTGGGAAGTACCTATGAGAAGATATGGGCTTCTGCAAAACGCCAGATAAAATGGTATTTTGGAGTGCCACTGGGAGCTGCCTTTGTGAGTGGTATTTTCGGAGTGTATTCCCTGTTTTCGGGAATCCTGCCGTCAAATGTACGAGGGCAGGGGCTGATGCTGATTTTGATAGCGGTTATTGTCATGATAATTCTCTGTGTGGTAGAATGTGCATATGTAAAAATGGTAATGCACATAAGCCGTGAAAACATTGTGCAGATGATGGAAATAAGGCGTATAGAATAAAGTAGAGGAGGTTTCATGAAGAAGATAGTAATCGTGGAGGATGATATATTCATGCAGGAAGAGCTGATGCATATTTTTCAGAAGGAGGGATATGCAGTAAGCTGTATTACCCGATTTTCCCAGACGGTGACGGATATACTGGATGCAGATGCCAGCTTGGTTTTGCTGGATTTGAATTTACCGGGGATGAACGGTTTTGAAATCTGCCGGCAAATCAAACGGCAGTATGCCGTTCCCATATTGATATTGACTTCAAGAGACCAGTTAAAAGACGAGCTCCATGCATTGTCGCTGGGAGCTGATGACTATCTGACAAAGCCATGCAATACAAAAAGGCTGCTGGCAAGAGTGGAAAATCTTCTCAAGCGTTTTGCAGGCAGGGAGGGTATGCTGGACGGAGACGGATTTTTATTGGATTACAGAACCTACACCTTATATGCAGAGGGAGAATCCATATTGCTTTCCGAGCGGGAGGGAAAGATACTGGAATGTCTTCTTCTGCAAAAAGGGGAGGTGGTGACGAAGGAAGCTCTCTTTGAAGCCCTTTGGGGGACCAGTGAATACGTTGATGAGAATGCCCTGCAGGTGAATATGACGAGGCTTCGCAGAACCCTAAAGAAGGTTGGGTTAAGTGAGAGAGTGGAGACGGTAAGAGGGGAAGGATATCGTCTTAGACTGAAGGAATGATATCTTTGGGCAATGCCATATGGTTGATAATGGGGCTGATGAGAATGACATAGAGCTGACAGATGCGGGGGATGATGGTGAAGATGGGAATAGAAGAAAGAGAAAAAATAAATGGTATAAAAGGGAAAAAAGAGCTAAGTAAGGTATGGAAAACATGTCAGGAGTACCGGCTTTTTTTATTTCTCCTTCTGGCGATGGATTTGTCTTTTGGATTTCTTTTATGGCTCATGGATGCAAAAGGCTTTTTGGTTCTGGCAGGTATATTTGCTGTTATCATCACTGGAGTGTTTTTTATAGCGGTAACTTGTATGCTTCGAAGAGAAGAGAAACGGGAGAAGCTTGTGACAGATTTTCTGGATACTTTGGATACATCTTGGATGCAGCAGGAGTTTCCAGAATTGGAGCAGCTATCGTTTCGGGAGAGGGAGCAGCTTTTACTGATTGGCAGGCGGTTCATACAGGAAAGAGAGGCATTACAGACAGAGCGGCAGCTACGGGAGGACTATGAGGAGTATATTGAAACATGGGTGCATGAAATCAAGGTACCCCTATCCCTGATGACCTTATTATTAGATAACAGGAAGGAGGAAATGTCTCCTTTTCTCTATCAGAGAGTGGTCTATGTAACAAACCAGATATCAGAGTATGTAACGCAGATTTTATACTATGCCCGTTTAAAGGCAAGCCATAAGGACTATTGTTTCGAAAGAATGCATTTGAAAGAATGCTGCGAAGAACTGTTGGAGCAGTATGAGACTCTTTTGGAAGAAGAAAAAATTGGGGTTAATTTAGATATAGCAGATGTATGGATTTTGACAGACAAAAAAGGATTTTTATTTATACTGGAGCAGGTGGTCAGTAATGCATGCAAATATATGGACGATGAAAAGCCCCAAAGGGAGATAACAATCCGGGGAGGACTGAGGGAAGAGACAAACAGAATATATCTTTCTATAGAGGATAACGGAATTGGTGTGAAGCAGGCGGATTTGCCCTTTTTATTTGACAGAGGTTTTACAGGCGATACTAGTGAAAAGAAGCGTAAGGCTACAGGTATGGGACTGTATCTGGCAAAACAGATGGCAGAAAATCTGAATTTGGAGTTGAAAGCCGCATCGGAGTATGGGCAGTGGTTTTCAGTGATAGTGGAGTTTCCGGTGGTGGAGGAGGCATAGTATGAATTTTATTTTTTGTTACATTTGACTTATCACAGGTTTTTGTTATAATGAAAAAAGCGTTTCATTTTCATATATGTGGAATGCTTGTAAATATTCTAGTAAACGAGGTGAGATTATGGACGACAGTAGTAGTCGAAGTATAGACAAGGTTTTCGTATATAGACATAATAGGTACTGCTACAGTCATGTCCGTGATTTGTAGTAGCTCGTTGTGCATATATATGTAAAGACCATTGTCTGGATCTAAAACCATACTGCATCGACAGGTCGAGCGCAGAATCTTAAGGTTCATGAGCGACAATGGTATTTTTATGCCTTTTTGCTCGATTACTTTTTTGCGCCTGCCTGTTTATCTATGGCTTGTGATATGCAAGTCCAACAAGTAAAGGAGGAGCATGCAATGAATGAAAAAGACAATGTGCAGAACGGAGTAATCGAAATGATACAGCATCCTGACTACAAAATAGAGATTGTTGAGGTGCTTCGTAGTAATTTAAGTCCTAAAATCAAGCAGGAACGGATACTTGCATATCATGAAAAGGATATTGCAGCCGCATTAGAATTGCTTAGTCTGAAAGAACGCAGCAGACTATATCATGTTTTGAGTGCGAATACTCTCGCAGACATACTGGAGTATGCTGAAAACAAAATCGAGTATATCAGCGAAATAAGTATTCAGAAAAGAGTCAGTGTACTCTCCCAATTTGAAATTACAGAACTGACAGAATGTCTTCGCCAGATGAATAAAGAAGACCGTACAACGGTAATGGAATTAATGGACGATGAGCTAAAACATGAGATTGTACTGCTTAATTCTTTTGGTGAAGATGAAATCGGCTGCAAAATGACCACAAACTATGTTGCAGTATGTTCCGGAATCGGTGTGCGGCAGGCAA
>CAMWOF010000092.1 GCA_947175805.1 uncultured Clostridiaceae bacterium | reverse complement strand
AACCGACGAGGAAACAGTTATGGAGGGCTCCGAACAGAATCTGGACGAGGAGGATATTTTAGAAGGGAATTATGTGAAAGAGATAAAGGGCGTTTTGTTAAAGTATGGAAAATAAAAACAAAGGCTATCCAATTTGTCATTGGGTAGCCTTTTAAAAAGGGGAGGATAAGCAATATCCATTCCTGCCATCTGGGGGGGGATGAATCGATGACAGGAAAAGATGATACGCTGATCTTTGTCATTTCTGACGAAGACTAATAGTATTATTGGCAGTTCCCCGGTTTTTATACAAATGTATTGAAAAAAAAGTTTAATTTTGCTATACTATGGAAGTGTCTGGAAGGATAAGGAAAAAGGACAGGCATAGAATGGCAGCCGGCTTTGAAGGTTCGGCGTATTTGCAGATTTTGACTGCGTGCAGAGTGAAAAAAGGAAGGTATATCAATGAGTTTATTAAAGGAATGGCGCGACCACGCATATGGTCTGGATGACAGAACACCGGAGGGAAAACAGTTCTGGTTGAATTATTTTGGTGTAGAACAGGGGATTTATAAACAGTTGTTAGCGAACCCTCAGGAAGTTGTAGAGGGCACTGTACAGGAGTTGGCGGACAAATATGAGACAACCTTAGAGCTTATGGTTGGATTCTTGGACGGTATCGATGAGAGCCTGAAGACACCGAATAATGTGGACGAGATGGAAGCGGATACCAAGGTGTCTTTGGATATTGATTATGAAAAACTCTATATGAATATGGTAGGCTGTAATGCTGAGTGGCTGTACACCTTAGAGGAGTGGGAACCGATTTTTTCTAAAGAGAAGCGGGATACGCTTTATAAGCTGCAAAAGACTTCAAAGACGGTGATAAAGCCGCCGAAGGTAGGCAGGAATGACCCTTGCCCATGCGGCAGCGGCAAGAAATATAAAAAATGCTGCGGGGCAAATGTGTAAGTATATAGGATTTGTGGAGGGGCTGTCATGATGAGCATGGGTAGTCCCTTTGCAGTTTTATGCCGCTAAAAAGAGAGGAGAAACATATGGAAAGGATTAGAACAAGATTTGCACCCAGCCCTACAGGGCGTATGCATGTGGGCAATTTACGGACGGCGCTTTACGCATATTTGATTGCGAAGCATGCGGGCGGAGATTTTATTGTGCGCATAGAAGATACAGACCAGGAACGGCAGCTCGCAGGTGCCACAGAAATCATATTCCAGACATTGGAAAAGACGGGGCTGGTTTATGATGAGGGTCCGGGAAAGGAGGGGGACTGCGGTCCCTATGTCCAGAGTGAGCGTCAGGCGAAGGGCATTTATTTAGAATATGCAAAGAAGCTGATTGAAAAGGGAGAGGCATATTATTGCTTTTGTGACCAGCAGCGGCTTGACAGCCTGCGTACCCATGTCAGTGATTCCGATTCGGACAAGGAAATTATACAGTATGACAAGCACTGCCTTCATCTGCCAAAGGAGGAGGTAGAGGCGAAGTTAGCGGCGGGGATGCCCTATGTCATTCGTCAGAACAATCCCACCGAGGGGCAGACCAGCTTTGAGGATGAGATTTACGGCACCATATCCGTGGATAATGCCGAGCTGGATGATATGATTCTGATAAAATCCGACGGGTTTCCCACCTACAATTTTGCCAACGTGGTGGATGACCATTTGATGGGGATTACCCATGTGGTGCGGGGAAATGAATACTTATCCTCTTCTCCTAAATATAACCGCTTGTATGAGGCTTTTGGGTGGGAGATTCCCCATTATGTACATTGTCCTTTGATTACCAACGAGGAGCACCAGAAGCTGTCAAAGCGCAGCGGACATTCCTCCTATGAGGATTTGATTAGTCAGGGTTTTTTGAACGAGACGGTGGTGAATTTTGTGGCGCTGCTCGGCTGGTCACCGGAGGATAATGAGGAATTTTTTACGCTGGAGGATCTGGTTCGAGTGTTTGACTATAGAAAGCTCAGTAAGTCTCCGGCCGTGTTTGACATGACAAAGCTCCGCTGGATGAACGGTGAGTATATTAAGCGGATGGAGGATGCCCATTTCAAGGAGCTGGCAATGCCATATGTAAAAGAGGTCATCAGCTGTGATATGGATTTTGACAAGCTTCTCCCACTGGTGAAAACCCGTATCGAAACGCTTCCCGAAATAAAGGAGCACATTGATTTCTTTGAAGAACTGCCGGATTACGATACGGAAATGTATATACACAAGAAAATGAAAACGAATCTCTCAAATGCTTTAGAAATTCTCAGGGAGGAATATGAGCTGTTAAAGGCGCAGCAGGATTGGAGCTTTGACGGTCTGCATACCGCCTTGATGGATTATATTCAGAAGAAAGAAATTAAGAACGGTACAGGTCTCTGGCCGGTGCGTACGGCGGTGTCCGGCAAGCAGATGACACCGGGGGGCGCCTTTGAGATTTTGGAGCTTTTAGGCAAAGAGGAGGCATTAAAAAGAATTGAGATTGGCATTACAAAGCTGGAGGCAGCACAGACTTCTTCCGGAGAAGGGCAGCAGTAAGGAGGAGCGAACCAATCCATGACATACAATGATACCCAGAGGCAGGCGATAGAGCATATAGACGGCCCCATGCTGACACTGGCAGGTCCCGGTTCAGGAAAGACCACGGTCATCACAAGGCGGGTTCAGTATTTGATTGCGAATGCAAAGATAGCCCCGCATCATATTCTGGTAATAACATTTACACGGGCGGCAGCCAGAGAAATGCAGAACCGCTTTTATGATATGATGCAGGGAGAGCGGCCGGCCTGTACTTTTGGCACCTTTCATTCTGTATTTTTTATGATATTAAAGGCAGCGTATCATTATACCGGGGAAAATGTACTCACGGAGGATGTGAAGTATCAGATTCTCCGGGAAATTATTTCAGGCATGGATATCGAATTTGAGGACCGGGAAGAGTTTTTGCAGGGGATTGCCGCAGAAATCAGCGAGGTGAAATCGGAGCTGATAGCTCTTGAGAATTATTATTCAAAAAATTGCGGTGAGGAGGAATTCCGCACAATCTTCCGGGCTTACGGGGCAAGGCTGGCAGCCTTGCAAAAAATTGATTTTGATGATATGCTGGTGTACTGCTATGAGCTGCTAAGGGAAAGACAGGACATTTTAGCAGGCTGGCAGAACCGTTTTCAGTATATATTGATTGACGAGTTTCAGGACATCAATCCGATTCAATACGAAATCATTAAGATGTTAGCGGCACCGGGGCGGCATTTGTTTATTGTAGGGGATGATGATCAGTCCATTTACCGGTTCCGCGGTGCAAGACCGGAGCTCATGCGGCAGTTTTTAGAGGACTATCCTGAGGCGAAGCAGGTGCTGTTAAATATCAATTACCGCTGCAGCAGGGATATCTGTGAAAGCGCCCTGCGGGTGATTTCCAGCAATCAGAACCGTTTTCCGAAAGAGATTTTAGCTGACCGGGATTACGGTCAGCCGGTGATGGTGCACCGGGTACAGACAAGAAAGGATGAGAATCTGCATATTTTGAAGAAAATGCAGGAATATAAGAAGCAGGGGATTCCTTATGAGCAGATGGCAGTGCTCTATCGCACCAATATCCAGCCGGGAGCATTGGTGCGCCAGCTAATAGGCTGCAATATCCCTTTTCAGATGCGGGATATGCTGCCTGGTCTTTACCGGCATTTTGCAGTACAGGATATTCTGGCATACATCAGGCTTGCCATGGGTGAAAAGAAAAGAGAAAGCTTTCTCCGGGTTATCAATAAGCCAAAACGCTATATCAGCAGGGAGGCATTTTCAGAAGAAACGGTGGAGCTTGACAGCCTGATGGCATATTATAAGGATAAAAAATGGGCGGTGGACAACCTGATTCAGTTTTCCAATGACCTGCATGTCCTTAAGAAGATGACGCCCTTTGCAGCGGTGGCATTTATCAGAAAGGCAGTGGGCTATGACGGCTACCTGAAGGAGTATGCCGATTACCGCAGAATCAATGTGGAGGAGATATATCAGGTGTTAGATGAGCTGTCTGAGCAGATTCGGGATTACCGGACCTTTGAGGCAATGTTTGAAGGGATTGCTGCCTATGAGGATGCCTTGAAAAAACGGCAGGAGAAGGAGCCAAGGAGCAGGGAGGGCGTCACCCTCGCCACTATGCACAGCGCAAAGGGCTTAGAGTATGATGTGGTCTTTATCTTAGAGGCAAACGAGGGGGTAACGCCACACAAAAAATCCTCCCAGCCGGAAGAAATAGAAGAGGAGCGCCGGATGTTTTATGTGGCAATGACCAGAGCGCGCTCTTATCTCCACATATATAGTCTTTCGGAATTGTTTGGAAAGCCGATAGAAGCCTCCCGTTTTCTAGGGGAGCTGCTGTTAAACCCCAATAAGCTGACCGTGGGAAGCAAGGTCATACATAAGCAGTTTGGCGAAGGCGAGCTTACATTTATTAACGCAGATAAAATTTCTATTTATTTTTCTGCTTCCGGTGAAACAAAGACATTCCTGAAAAAGTATTTGTTGGAAAAGCAGCTAATCAGGACGGAAGGAATTTCTGAATAACTAGGAGGAACGCAGCGTGTTATTTTCAAGTACCACATTTTTATTTTTGTTTTTGCCGGTGACGCTGATGCTGTATTATGCGGTGCCGAGAACGAAGGGGAATGTCAAAAAGAGCGGGCATACATTAAGAAACTTTGTCTTGCTTTTTGTCAGCCTGATTTTCTATGGCTGGGGGGAACCGATATATATTGTGTTGATGCTAGTCTCCATTTTTGTCGGCTATGTGACCGGATTTATGGTGTATTCGCCTGCTTCGGCGGATACCGCAGAGGCTGCCGAACCTCATAAAACAGGCAAATCCGGACGGGCAAAGGCAGGGCTTTTGATTGCCCTTATTTATAATATTGGTGTGCTGGCTGTGTTTAAGTATACGGATTTTTTTATTGAGAACCTGAATAACTGGTTTGGACTGGATATTTCACTCCTTAAGCTGGCGCTGCCGTTGGGGATTTCCTTTTATTCTTTTCAGATGATGTCATATACGATAGATGTATACAGGTCAGACGCAAAGCTGCAGCGGAATTTTATCAGCCTGGCGGCATACCTCACTCTGTTTCCCCAGTTGATTGCCGGTCCGATTGTCAGATACCAGACCGTGGCAGACCAGATTGATGAGCGGCGGGAGAGCTTTGACGATTTTTCCCGGGGTGTATGCCGCTTCGTGGCAGGACTCGGCAAAAAGGTGCTGTTGGCGAATACCATCGGTGAGCTGTACACCACGCTTTCGGTTCTTCCGCCGGAGGAAAACAGCGTGTGTTTGGCATGGCTTGCCTCTTTCGCCTTTACATTTCAGATATATTTTGATTTTAGCGGTTATTCGGATATGGCAATCGGGCTGGGCAAAATGTTTGGTTTTTCCTTTTTGGAGAACTTTAACTATCCTTATATATCTAAAAGTATCACGGAATTTTGGAGGCGTTGGCATATTTCCTTAAGCTCCTGGTTTCGGGATTATGTGTATATCCCGTTGGGCGGCAGCAGGGCGGGAACGGCAAAGACCGTCAGGAATATTTTTATTGTTTGGTTTTTGACCGGCTTCTGGCACGGAGCGGCGTGGAATTTTATCATCTGGGGGCTATATTTCTTTGTGCTGCTGATGATAGAGAAGCTTTTTCTGCTTAAAAGGCTTTCTAAGTGTCCCTCCTGGATGCAGCATGTATATACGTTGTTTTTTGTGAACCTGAGCTGGGTTATATTTTCTTATGATTCCTTAGGGACGCTTCAAAATGCCCTGAAAAATATGTTTGGTTTCGGTGGACTGCCTTTTTATAACACCATGACCGGTTATTATATGTTGGCATATCTGACTATATTTATTATTTTGATATTGGCGTCTACGCCATACCCGAAGCAGTTGTACGGGAAATGGGTTTTGGCAGATAAAAAAGAAATTGCCTCCTCTGTTTTGCAGGCGGTGTTAGCGTTTTTTGTACTGTTTTTGTCCACGGCATGTTTGGCAAGCGACAGCTTCAATCCTTTTTTATACTTTAGATTTTAGCGGAGAGAAAAATGAGAGATAAAATTACGGCAATTATATTTTTAATTTTTATTCTGGTTTTTGGCATCGGTTTTTTGCTGCTGCCGGACAGAGAGTTTTCTGAGATGGAAAACCGGAAGCTCTCCCAGTGTCCAGTCTTTTCGGTTTCCTCTTTTTTGAAGGGGGATTACACTGCGGATTTTGAGGCGTATATGTCAGACCAGATGCTGCTTAAGGATACGTTAGTTACCGTGAAGGTGGATACGGTAAAGGCAATGGGACACAGACTGGTAAATGGCGTATTTTTTGGCGCAGACGGCTATCTGATTCAGCAGTATGGAAAGCCGGGAGAGCAGCTTCAAGAGAATATAGGGCATATCAAAGCCTTTGCTGAGAGTGCCGGTCTTCCAGTAACATTTTTGCTGTCGCCGAACGTCAGTGAAATCTATCCGGAAAAGCTGCCCGCCCTCGCTGCCTGCTATTCCCAAAAAGAAGTGATTTCCGGCGTGGAAGCGGAGTTAGAAGGCAGCCTTTCCTTCGTGGATGCCACGGATATTTTGCTGGCGCATAAATCCGAGGATTTGTTTTTTAAGACGGATCACCATTGGAATATGAAGGGCGCATACTATGGTTATGAGGCGCTTATGGAGTCGCTGGGGCTTTCGGCAAAGCCTTTATCAGAGTATGAGGAGACAGAGGGAAGTGGTGCTTTTTACGGCTCGCTTTATTCTAAAGCGCCGTCAGGCAGTCAGGTTTCTGATATATTGACTTTGTACAAAAATCCGAATGGGGAGTATCTGGTAAATTACGTGCAGGAGGCAGATACAGCCGAGGATTTATTTGCCTTGGAAAATCTGGAAATTAAGGATAAGTATACGGTGTTTTTAGACGGCAATCATCCTTATATTACGATAGACAGCAACGCAGAGGAAAAAGAAAATGTGCTGGTGTTAAAGGACAGCTATGCCCATGCACTGCTTCCGTTTCTCGCCGACAGCTTCGGGCATCTGGAGATTTTGGACCTTAGGTATTTTCACAATGATTTGCAGCAGTTCATCGAGGAGCATCAGATTGACCGGATAATTATGATTTATAATGTGGATTTCTTATCCTCAGATGTTAATTTTTTGTGGCTGGATTGAATTTTTTCGATATATGCTGCAGGAATCGGAATTGTTGGAGAATAATTGATTATGAATAAAGTATGGTCTGAACTAAATAAAACAATGCAAACGCAAATCAAAAAGAAAGATACCTATGAAGCAGGTATTGATACATTATTTGGTTTGCGAAATCAGTTAATGGAGACCTTAACATCATTTAACGAGGAATTAAGCAGAGAAGATTTTGACGCAATTCCATTTATAAACGCAGACGGTTATCATAGTAAAACCATTGCATATTCAATTTGGCATATTTTCCGTATAGAAGATATAGTTGCAAATACATTGATAAGTGAAAATGAGCAAGTGTTTTTTACGGGCAATTATAAAGAGCGTATCAATTCGCCTATAATCACAACAGGAAATGAACTTGTAAAAGAGCAGATTGCAGATTTTTCAAAGCAACTTAATTTGAAAGAACTCTATTCATATATTTTTGAGGTAAGGGATAGCACCGAGAAGATAATCAATAGTTTATCTTATGGCGAATTGAAAAAGAAAATATCAGAAGAAAGAAAAGAATATTTAAAATCATTGAATGTTGTAAGTAATGATAAAAATGCAATTTGGCTGATTGATTATTGGTGTAGTAAAGATATTCGAGGGTTAATAAAAATGCCATTTTCAAGACATTGGATTATGCACATAGAAGCAAGTTTGCGTATAAAAAACAAGATACATTTATAATGCAAATTTGTAGAGAGGTATGAGAAAATGGATAAGTTGCAACAGCAAATTAAAGAGTTTCACGGGATGCTGAAACCGATACTTAAGAAAGTTTTAGAAGAATATGACAAGCTTCCAACTTCTAAAAAGTATAATATGGTTGTAAAGCCCTGTAAACAACTTATTCAAAAATGTTCCTGCAAGAGTGCTTCAGATATGAGAAAATTGAGTTCCTTAGCTTACTGGATTTATATTTTCGAATATAAAGAGCTTGCTTTGGAGATATGTGAACTTGTCCACAATACAAATTTTGCAGTTGAATATGAGGTTGATGGTATTGCCGATATGTGTGGACTTGAGATTCGTATTGCAAGAGAACTTTTTAGCGAAGATCGAAGACGCAACATCTCGCCTTATTTATTGGAGTATTATTTTTCAAAAAAGGTAATAAGGAAGCTTGTCTATCCTAAAATTTTAAGAGAAGATGAAATTACTTCCTGCAGTGACAGATTTATAGAGACGGAATTGCTTTATGCACTCTACAATTTGATTGGAAAAGGCGAAACGGGCTTATATGAAAATCTTTATGAAAATAGAGATAAAATTGAAGA
>CAMWOF010000091.1 GCA_947175805.1 uncultured Clostridiaceae bacterium | reverse complement strand
TATATTATATATGCTTGAGGATATATTTTCTGAGGGTATGAGTCTGACAGAATTAAACGATTTTTTCTGGTTTGAACGTGACACTATAGCGGAATGGTTAGGTGTAAAGGTCTATGAAGATTTAATGAATCGAGACTTGTAAAACTGAATGAGCAGGAGTTTTTTATTGTTAAATTTACGAAGATTGCCTTTGCAATTCGAGGCAGGTTGAAAAAACGGAGGATGATTATTATGACAAACAAAGCAAATATCAATTCATTGGAAACATTTGCACTGGCAGTTAAGGAATATTTTATGGCGGCATACCAGATATCTGATATCAGATTGAACAAAGTTTCAAAGAACAATGGAGTAACGCTAATGGGTTTATGTATTATGAATTCGGATAGTAATATTGCTCCTAACATTTATTTGGAGACATTTTATGAGGAGTATTTAAATGGAAAGCCATTGTCTGAAATTGCGGCAGAAATTCTTAGGATTAACAGGCAGAATCAGATGGAGCATTTTCCGGCTTATCCATTACAGTCCTTTGATATGGTAATGGATAAGGTTGTATACCGTCTTGTTAATAAAGAAAAGAATACAGAACGATTGCATAATATTCCCTATGTTGATTACATGGATTTGGCGGTTATATTCTGTATTGTTTTGGATGAGACGAGGGAGGGGATTGCTTCTGTTACAATTACAAATGATATGATGAAGTGTTGGAATATAAGTATTGAAGAATTATATGGGATCGCACACAAAAACACAGTAAAGAAATTTCCTGTATGTCTAAAGAATCTAGAAGAAATTTTGCTGGAAAGCATAGATGATTTGAAGGCTTATGATATAGAGGAGGGCAAATGTGCTATTCCGATGTATGTTGTGACCAATACCACAAAGTTAAATGGAGCTACGGTTGTATTATATGAAAATCAGCTAAGGAATTTGGCAGAATGTTTTGATGGTGATTATTTCCTGTTGCCGAGTTCCATCCATGAAACATTGTTGATTCCGGTAACAGATGCAATAGACAATCCGTCTGATTTAAAAGAAATGGTGATGGATGTGAATAAAGCTTGTGTCAGAGCTGAGGAGTTTTTATCGGATTCAGTGTACCGCTATTTCACGGATGAGGGTTGTCTTAGGATTGTTGCGTAAGGTATAGATCTCCGAAAATTCACAAAATTTTCACAAAATAAAAAACTGCTCATATATGAGGAAAAATAAAAAATTGAAGAATGAAATCTGTTCATATATGAGGAGAAAACCTTGATTTTACTGGGTTTGACGGATGGTGAAAAAGGTGATTTAATAAGGATAAGGTAATTACTTTAGAGAAAGAGAATTGAAAAAATACAAAGATGTATATTTTTATTTGCAATCGCGATTGTTGAGTGGTGAAACATTATGGGATTTTTGAGAAAGGAGACAAATGTTATGGGAAATCAGTGTATTTATTATACAGTAGATGATATAAGTTCCATGTTGGGAGTGTCCACAGGTCATGCTTATAAAATTATTCGCAGACTTAATAATCAACTTGCTGCACAGGGCTATATTGTGATTGCCGGAAGGGTTCCTAAATTGTATTTTAAACAACATTATTTTGGTATGGCATGATAGTTAGTTAAGTATTACATTGAAGAACTTCGGGGCAAAGTCTGTGTGACAGAGCACCGAGGTTTTTTATTTTCGGAAAGGAGAAAGCGTAATGACTGTAACCAAAAATGCAAAAGGCTTATGGGATGTTCAGTTTTATTATCGTGATTATACGAACAAGACGATAAAAAAGCATAAGCGTAATTTCCCTACTAAAAGGGAAGCGATTGAATATGTGGAACAGTTCAAGGTACAGAAAGCAAAAGATATAAGTATGACATTTGCATCTTTTGTAGAGCTTTATCTGGCAGACATGGAAACACGTTTACGGTATAATACCATGCGTAGCAAGCGTTATATCATTGAGCTGAAGCTTTTGCCTTATTTTGGGAAAAAGAAGCTATCAGAAATCACAGCCAGTGATATACGGCTTTGGCAGCAGGAAATGTTGAAAAAGGGATATAAACCAACATATTTAAAAACTATCAATAACCAACTGTCGGCTATGTTCAATTATGCAGTCAGATATTATGATTTGCCTAAAAATCCATGTGCAATTGCAGGTACAATGGGAAAATCAAATGCTGATGAGATGAAATATTATACGTTGGAGGAATTTGAACAGTTTGTGGAGTGTCTGAAAGATAAGCCAATGTCCTATTATGCTATGCAAATGTTATATTGGACTGGAATCCGTTGTGGAGAGTTGCTTGCAATCACCATTGGAGATATAAATTTGGATGAGAAAACATTGGTGATCAATAAATCCCTACAACGCATAGAAGGAAAAGACATCATATCAGACCCTAAGACCCAAAAGAGTAAACGTGTTATTGCATTGCCACAGCATTTAGTGAATATGCTGGGAGAATATATGAGTATGCTTTATGGAAAGATGAAGAAAGACCGATTGTTTGAGATTACAAAGTCCTATCTGGAGCATGAGATGGCAAGGGGTTCTGAATTGTCTGGTGTTAAAAGGATTCGGCTTCACGACCTGAGACATTCTCATGCATCCTTGTTAATTTCAAAGCTGGGAGCACAGCCTTTACAGGTGGCACAGCGATTAGGACATGAAAGGATACAGACGACATTGGGGACATATAGCCATATGTATCCGAATCAGGCGAGGGAACTTGCGAATCAGATTGATGCATTGATTGAAGAGAAAAAGGAAGGTGATTGATAATGCCGGGAGTACATAAAAATCCAACCATAGCATTCAGGGTGGATGATTGGCAGCGAGCCTTGATAGAAGAACGGGTGAAGCAGTCGGGATTGTTGAAGAAAGATTTTATAGCAAGAAGCTGTATCTATTCTAATATCGTTGTGGTTGGCAAGAAAGAGAATATACAGCGGATTGTAGATTCCGCTAAGGAAATGACAGAGGTTTTTGAAGATATCGTCAGACAATTATTGTCTGGCGATTTTTCATGTTCTGATAAAGCGTATGAGGAATTGCACAATGATATACTTGCTGTAGCAATTACCGTTGTGGATATCTTAAATGGAGCATCTTATCTTTTTGATAAGGAGCCGCCATTAGCCGGTAAAGATTTCAAAGATAAGAATGGAGTTGAACTACATGAGGAACTTGTTGTGCAAAAGTAAATAGAAATGAGTAAGCTTTTTGGGGCGGATGCCATTACTCTGTAGGAGAGCCCATTTTCTTTTGAATTATCATATTGGAATTTGTCTTTTCCTGTATTTTGTCAGCTTCCTGAGGTTGTCGCTCTGGTTCTCAAAGTTACGCATTAGGTCAGGCATCCTGATATATAAAACCCTGTAAGTCTGTCTCCATGCTTCCACGTCAGGGGCGCATGGAAGGTAAGCTTTCCCGCACTGGTTGGTCCCGTGATGACAAGGTTTGTTGTATTTGTGACAAATCCCATTGTGGCGAGATTCAGAATCGTGGACTTTTTTATCTGTCTGGAATCGTAATCCAGTGATTCCAAGCTTGAGGAAGAGTATATAAAATAAGCATTCCTGATAAGTCTGTTTATGAGCCTGTTCTCTCGTTCCTGTATCAGTGTTTCCAAGAGCAGTTCCAAACGCTTTTCGTAGCTTAAATTCACGAGTTTTATATCTTTTTTCTGCATTTCTATGATTCTTGCAAGGTCGCCAAGTTCCAATACTGATAAACTCTTTTTTGTTCCAATGTTCATTTGTCGTCTCTCTTTTTCTGTAGTAATCCGAGCCCTTGGCAATTCTGGATTTTTTATTGATTTCTTTAAACTGTGTGAAGTCTTTTGCATTGTTTTTCGACAGTACAGTATAGTATGGATAAGTGAAGTATATATTATTATTGCACGAAGCTTATCCTCCAAGCCGAAAATGCAAAACGCCTTGATGGATGATTATCTGATTATGGTTTTCAGAGTGCTAGGGAAGGACTGTTGCCATTAGGTGAATATTGAGAGCCTTTTGAGATTTAAAGTTGCGCATGAGGCCAACTAATATTATAATAAAAAACTATAAATTATATATGACAAAGGTGGACAAAAGATGGATATATTTAATGTTATTTGCGGAGTGTGTTCTATAGTTGGACTGCTGGTATCTCTTTTTACAGCCAGCAAGGTGATTAAAATATCACAAACAGTTAATTGTAACAATGCAGATAATCACTCTAATATTATCAATAAGGGTAAGAGTAATACATATAATGGCTCGTTTGCGGGGAGGGATATTATAAATGAGACCGGAAGTAGTGAACAAAAATAAAAATTGTGTTTTTAACGGTCTATATGCTGGCCGTGATGTGTATATTACAATGTTTGAGGATAGTGAGCGGGAGTTTATTGTCACTCATAATTCCAATATAAAGCCGGTGTCATACTTTACTGGTCGTGAGATAGAACTGCAGGACTTGCGACAGAGGATAGAGGATGGGCGGAAATCTGTTCTAGTAAGCGGCATGGGCGGTATTGGGAAGACGCATATCTGCAGGAAGCTGTTTGAGGAATATCTCAATAAACATGCAGAGAATGGAAACGGACCATTTCATCATATCGGGTATATTGAGTATAACGGAGATATGGATAGCAGTTTACAGAGCTGCTTGAAATTTAAGCAACAGGATAATCCGGAGCAGAACCAGGAAGCAGCATGGCAAGAACTGGAGTATTTGGCAGCAGACGGGAAACTCCTGCTGTTTGTTGATAATGTAAATGTGCCGATAGGGAAGGATGCAGGGCTTGGGAAGCTGAAAGGGATTCCCGGAGCAGTAGTGCTAACTTCCAGAAGGACATCCTTCAGCAAAGAATTTGAGCCATATAGAATTGGTTTCCTCAGTACAGATCAATGCATAGTGATTTATGAAAGGATTCGGTATGAGGATAGTGGTAAGAAGGTTTCAAAGGAAGAGATACCCGACTTAAAATATATTATAGAAAAAATGGCAGCAGGTCACACCATCACTGTTGAATTTTTGGCACATCTTGCTTATGCAAAAAATTGGCCAGTAAAGAGGCTGCGTGAAGAATTGGAAAATAATGGTTTTCGGCTACAATATAAAGATGAAGAAGATAAATTGGTAAATATTCAAGAATCTTATGAAACTTTATATGATTTGGCCGAATTGACAGAGGCAGAGCAGAACATCCTGGAGGCATTTTCTGTATTTCCATATATTCCTTTAGGAGCAGAGACATGTAATAAATGGTTGTTGAAAGATGCAGGAGTTAGTGAGGATGATGATATTCTAATAGGGTTGTACCGTAAGGGATGGCTACAGTTTGATATGGGGCAGGATAGTTACGTTATGCATCCGGTGTTTATGCAGTTCATTTATGAGAAACGTAAGCCAAAAGGAGAGATGCATATAGGATTGTCAAAAGCTTGTCAAGAGAGTTTGGAAAATGGCTCGCTTATAACATATCAGCAATATGTTTTGTTTGCAGAGAACATAATAGAGAGACTATATTTAGAAAAAGATATGGAACAAGGTGAATTTATATATACTGTTGCATATTTGCAATCCTATTATGCGGAATATGATAAAGCAAAAAAATGGTACAAAATTTGGGGAAAAATTTGCAAAGAAAAATACGGAGAATTTCATCTTTATATGGCCGGGGCTTACTGCGAATTAGCAGATGTATATGAGAAACAAGGGGAGTATGACAAAGCAAAAGAGCTGCTTGAAAAAAGTCTGACGATTTATGAGAGAAATTCCAAAGAAAATATTCTTTATATTGCAGCAACCTATAATAATATAGCTACAATATATAGGATGCAAGGAAAAAATAATGAAGCGAAAGATTTATTTGAAAAAAGCTTGGCCATACATGAAAAGGAATTGGGAGAAAAAAATAATAGTGTATTAGAATATTATTGTAATTTGTCGTTAGTATATCATGATTTGGGAAATTTGGATGAGGCAGAGAGGTTATGTATAAAAGCTTTGAATATATCTAAAGAATTATTGGGAGAAAATGACATTGTAACAGCCCGCAATTACAGTAATTTGGGATGTATATATAATGACCAAGGAAGGTATGAAGTAGCAGAGCAACTACATAAAAAAAGCATTGATATATTTGAAAAAAAGATAGGAAAAGATCATCCAAGTACTGCCACAAGTTATAATAATCTAGCAGGAGTATACAGAGATTTGGGTAGATATGAAATTGCTTTAAAATTGTATAAGAAATGTTTGAAAATATTTCAACAAAAGTTAAGGCATAATCATCCTGATATTTCACAAGTGTATAATAATATGGCTTTAGTATATGAGAAACAAGGAGAGTATGAGGAAGCGGAGGTTTTTTGTAAAAAAAGTTTGGAAATTCGTCAAAGTGAGTTAGGAGAGAAGCATCCATATACTGCAAATAGCTATAATACTTTAGGATTGATATATATAGGACAAGAGAAATATAAAGATGCCGTGAAATTATTGATAAAGAGTTTGAAAATCAGGAAAGAAGAATTGGGAGTATTTCATTTTGATACTATAAGTAGCTATTGCAATGTGGCTAGTGCATATGCACATATGAAAGAATACTTTAACGCATTGGAATATATGCTCAAAGCGTATAAAATATCATCTTCTAAATTACTGCATACGGATTATGGAAGACAAGATATTTATAAAGAGATGAGGATAATCTATTTATTATGGAATCCGAAAGGCAATTTTGAACAGTGGATAGAAGAAAATATGAAAAAAGAATAAATTGGTAGCAGTTAAATGTATATACTTGAAATGACAGTGAAAGGCATGTGCAGGTTGGACTCGTGAACAAATGAGACAGTATGAAACAAACAATAATCTCATGCAAAATTGCTTAGATAGTTGTTATGTAGATTATATTGAAGTACTTGATTATGACAATCCAATCTATAAAACTGTTCATCATGATGTTGTACCACACACAGAACGAGTGCTTGATTACACAGTCTGTTCTATATGCAGAACAATGAAGTAATCAGCTACAGAGTTTTACAATGCATAGGGATTATTATAAAGTATATTATTCTCTAATGCTCCCTATATTATATGTGAGGAATTTGCGCGTAAATCTGCTCGCGGGGTGTAATATATCGTATATAATGTAACTAAAGGAGTTGATGGATATACCGAATATTAAGTTGATATTAGATTTAAGGAATTACACAGAAGTGTTAAAGCAAGTAGATGCATCAAATAGAGTTTATCTTACACGAAATCGTCATAGTGAGTATGGGATTCTTACTATGGCGCAAAGCAAAATCTGTAATCCTGTATGTACAACATAACTATGCGTTTTATCGGATTGAGGGTGATGTAGTACGGATAACAGACAGCTTTAACGAAAGGGAAGACTTTATGTGGAAGTTATTTAGTATTCAATCTACCACACAGGAATCTGAAGATTATTGGGGTAAATAATGTATTTGCCATAGGATAATAGAGAAAAAGTGACCGATATAGAAGATAAAACGGTTAAAATCTAGCAAAAAACGGTTGAAAACAAAAGCTCGGACACGAGAGTGAGGATACGGTGAATTAATGGAATACATAGATGGTTATAAAGCAGAGCAAAGTTTATATACAAAGGACGGAAAAGAGATATCTGTCTTGAGATTAGAAGTTGGAAATGAAGAAAAGGTACTAGATGAGTGGGCTATGCATTTTAGAGAGCAATATAGGTATTTGGAAGATTTGGATTTTGAAATACATGGAACTGGAAGAACAAGACAAGAGCAGTTGAGAGATTATGTTTTTCCAAGCGATAGTATACCACCGGGTCCTTCGACAAGAGTGGGAGAATTTTGTGAAATATTAGTAGCGGATTATATTGAATTTGTCTGTAATTATTATGTTCCAAGAATTAAGTATAGAGATAAATTTAATAGAAATGTACCGGTAACGGGAAGTGACGTTTATGGGTTCAAAATTGGGAAAAAAGCATCATCAAAGGACGAAGCTATTATATTTGAGGTAAAAGGGACATCAACTCCCAAAGGGAATCCCAAAGGAAATGAAAGACTGCAAGAGGCGATAGAACATTCAAGTAAAGACTTGTCGAGATATGCGGAGACATTAAATGCGACAAAAATGAGATTGTATCATATGGGAAAAAAGAAAGAGGCAAAGATAATAGAGCGTTTTCAAAACAAAACAGATAGACCGTATATATTAAAGTATGGTGCTGCGGCTGTGCTTACAGAAGAAAAATTTATTACTTCAGATATGATTAATGTTACAGCAGAAGAGCATACTGGCAATGTTGAACTTATTGTTATTTATACAAAGGATTTAAAATCTTTGATTGATGGAATGTATAGGAGAGCTGCTGTATGTTGATTGGTGATAATTCTAAATATTTATTGAAAAGGGTGCGTGCGAAAGCAAAATTGAATGAATATCATATTCCAGAACACTTGCATGGGAAAATGGATGAAGATGCAAAATATTTGTTGATTTTAG
>CAMWOF010000090.1 GCA_947175805.1 uncultured Clostridiaceae bacterium | reverse complement strand
ACGGACTCGTTGGCCCGGAGTCGTCTATAAGAGACAGATTAATAGTGGTGGTGTTGGGCTAATAGAGGGCTTTGGTGAAAGATACCATTTATGCAGACAGGTTGACAATATTCTTAAAAATTTAGAAAGAAGGAATCATTATGATTAAAAATGAGTGGAAAAGCTTGTGGGAAAATAAGTTTATGCTGATTGTTGTGATAGCGATTATTGCAATCCCATTAATTTATGCAGGTCTATTTTTAAAATCCATGTGGGATCCATATGGTGAAATTGAAAATCTGCCTGTTGCTGTCGTTAATAACGATGTTCCGGTTGAGTATGAAGGAAAAACATTGCAGGTTGGAGACGATTTGGTTGATGAGTTAAAAGATAATAACTCTCTTGCCTTTAACTTTGTAGATGCAGATGTGGCTGAACAGGGGCTTAAAAACGGAACTTTTTATATGGTAATCACGATTCCGGAGGACTTTTCGGGAAATGCTACCACCTTAATGGATGAAAGTCCAAAGAAAATGGAACTTACATATGAAACGAATCCTGGTACGAATTATATTGCATCGAAGATGAGTGAAACGGCACTTTTAAAAATCAAGGATAGTGTGGCTGCAGAAGTCACAAAGACTTATTCTGAGAATGTATTTGACCAGATTGCAACAATTGGAGATGGCATGCAGGATGCAGCAGACGGCTCATTACAGTTAAAAGAAGGAATTGAGGAGGCTGCCAAGGGCAGTGATACGATTTCAACCAATTTGAATACATTGGCAAATGGTGCAAGTGATTTGACAGCCGGAACCAGTAAATTGGAAAAAGGTGTCAAGGATTATACAGACGGTGCAGGAAAGATTAATGCCGGTGCAAAGAAGCTTTCTGAAGGAACAAAGGATTTAAAGAAGGGTACAGACACCTTAAAAACAAAGAGTACGCAGTATACGGACGGTGTGGATACCCTAGCGGATGGTGTTACAGCTTATGTAGATGGTGCAAATCAGTTGGCAGCGGGTGCGAAGAAGCTTGTTGCTTTGGAAAAGCTTGGTGATGTGTCAGATGGTATCAGTCAATTAAATGCGGCAGTGACAACCGGTTCAAAGACGAGTCCTTCCCTTATATCAGGAGCTGCCAGCTTGAAGGAAGGCATTGGCACGATTCAGTCAAGTGTGGGCGGTGCATCGGAGACACTGGGAAGCTTATCCAGCGGTATGACAGATGCAGCGAATACGATTCAGGCAGCCAGTGTGGGTATCTCAAATGCTGCGCAGCTTTCGAAGCAGGGGGCAAAGCTGCTTAGCGATAGTGCGAGTGAAATTTCCAAAACAAATACATCGATTGAAAACGCCAATAGTGCAATTGACAGCGTGATTGCGGATTTGGAGCAGGCAAAGAAGGATGGCGCAGATGTAGATGGGGCATTAAGCACATTAAAGAATCTGGGGAATATATCAACGATTAGCTTGGATACACAAAGCATGCAGAGTATCAGTAATGGTTTATCTGGCGTTTCGGATGGATTGAAACCGGCAATTGATGGCTTAGCAAATGGGGCCAAAAAGATGGCCGCAGCAAATCCGGGAAACACGATGGCAGCATTAAGCGCAGGATTGCAGGAGGCATATAGCGGTGCGGCAAGATTAGAAGAAGGTGTAAAGCAGGTATCGGCAGGATTACAGAAGCTAGAAACCAGTACGGCATCATTTCCGGCAGCAGCGGCAGGTATCACAGCATTGAATCAGGGCTTTGATACTTTAACAGAAAATAACACAAAATTAAAAGAAGGTGCAAAAGCACTGAAAAATAATACCCCTGCCGTAACAAAGGGTATTTCGGACCTTGCATCGGGTGCAAAGCAATTGAATAAAGGAACTTCGGATTTACTGTCCGGTACAAAGGAATTAACTTCCAACAACATAACATTGTTAAGCGGAACAAGCCAGTTAAAGGAGGGCACTGCAAAGATTTCTGAGGGCTCTTTAAAGCTATATGATGGTTCTTTGGAATTGCAGGCTGGAATGGATAAATTACAGGATGGATCAAAGGAATTGCATGATGCAATTCAGGATGCTGCAAATGAGGTGAAAGAAGTTGATACGAATGTGAATACCTATGAGATGTTTGCAACACCAATTGAGGACGAAGAGACAAAGATTACACATGTTGAAAACAATGGGCACGCCATGGCGCCATATATGATGTCAGTGGGACTTTGGGTAGGATGTCTGGCATTTTGTCTGGTATATCCATTAATGTCATATAAGGGTGAGTTGAAATCCGGGCTTGCGTGGTGGGCAAGTAAAGCAACCGTATTATATCCGGTAGCTGTTTTACAGGGTATCTTCCTGATTACAATGTTAAATAAGCTGGCAGGTTTCCAACCGGTGGAGTATGGAAAGACGATTGCATTTGCCTGTCTGACGGCAGTTACCTTTACTTCCATCATGTATTTCTTTAATATCTGGCTAGGAAAAATTGGAAGCTTTTTGATGCTGGTATTTATGGTAGTACAGCTTGCCGGTTCTGCGGGCACTTATCCGGTAGAACTTTCCCCGGACTTTGTATCAAAAATTCATAATCTTGTACCATTTACCTATACGGTAAATGCATTTAGAAGTACAATTTGTGGGGGAGAGAGCATTGCAGTCTCCGTAAGGGTGATGGTTGTTTTATTTATGATTTTTACAACAGCGACCATTGTTTCCTTCCATTTTAAGGGTGTGGCAAAGAGAAAGGGAAAGATTCTTCCATATGACTGGCTTGAGGAGCGTGGGCTTGCGTAATATATTTTAATTCCCATAAGTCACAAGCTAAGTAGGAGTGCTTGCGTGAAAAAGCGTATCGTTAGAAATAATGGTACGCTTTTTTGATGAGTTAAAAATGTTAATATAGATTAAATTTTGATTGTGTCAAATTTTTTGTCAGTTGACGATTGTGTCAAATTGACATGAGAAATATTATATAATATCTTTTCAAAAACGGTGGGCGGACTTATAATGGAACTGCTAGTGTAACTGTTGGCGGATTTTGGAGGAGGTCTTTATGATGAAAAACATACGGCATTATTTATGCTTCGTATTGATACTGATGCTGGTTATCCAATGCCTGAGTATTGTGGTTATGGCGGATACGGGACCCAAGCCAAGCATTGAGGTAAAAATCTTAAATCCTCCGAATGAGGCATATTATATTGATTTATTGGAGCAGGGGTTTGCCGGAGATAGTGATTCAGAAGACTCGTATGAGCATGGGCTGCCAGCCTCCATGGAAGATGAGGAAGATACCGAACAGGATAGAAAGATAAAAAATATTTTGTGTTCATATTATGTAGATGGTTGGGGTGCAAGGCTGGACAGGGGGATTGTGGATTCCGTATTCCATCCCTCAAATAAGGGACACAGGTATGTATTTGACTATTCGGTTCCCCTGACTTTTAAGGTAATTGTGGTGACGGCGTCCGGGAAGGTGTTTGTCAGTGATGTGATTGAAAGAGAAGAGTTCAATGCTGTTGTCACCTGGGATTTAGGCGGTGCAGCTCCGTTTGTATGGCAGGAGGGACAAAATTCTGATATCAGCGCAGCCGGCGAAATAAAAGAGGTTCGGATACTTGGAATCCTTTCCCGCATTTTACAGGTATGTCTGTGTTATCTGATTACCCTGCTGGTGGAAGGCATCTGTCTGCTGCTGTTTGGCCTTGCCAGTGCCCGCAATATAAAATATTTTATTTTGATTAATACGGTGACGCAGGTGATTGTGCAGTGGACGGCATTTCATTATGGAATGAACGGCTGGTATCCGTATGTATTGCTTTTTTATGAGATTTTTATTTTTATAATAGAGGCTGTTTATTATGCGAAGAGGCTCTATGCAAAGGATGGAAAGCCGCATCCGCTGCGAAATATAGTGTATGCGTTCACGGCAAATGTGCTAAGCTATGTGCTGGGCGTTTGTGTTCTGTTTTATATAAATTTTGTTATGGTGGAAATCATGGTGGATGCCTACCTTGGGAAGTTATTGTAGGGAATTTTTTGTTTGAATAAATGCTATGTTCATGTTAGAATGGTAGAAAATGGCATTTGGAGGAGATGAGATAGCATGGAACAGTACAAACAGGAATTTATTGAGTTTATGATTGATTGCAATGTACTTAAGTTTGGAGACTTTGTCACTAAGAGCGGCAGGAATACACCGTTTTTTGTGAACACCGGCTTTTACCGCACCGGTGCCCAGCTAAAGCGTCTGGGGGAGTATTATGCGGAGGCAATTAACAGTGAGTTTGGCATGGATTTTGATGTGCTGTTTGGACCGGCATATAAGGGAATTCCGCTTAGTGTGGCCACGACGATGGCGATTGCGGAGATGTATGACGAGGATATCAAATACTGCTCGAACCGCAAGGAGATAAAAGACCACGGAGATAAGGGCATTTTGCTTGGCAGTCCAATAGAGGACGGCGATAAGGTTGTGATTATTGAGGATGTGACCACAGCAGGTACTTCCATCGAAGAAACCCTGCCGATTGTAAAGGCACAGGGGGATGTGGAGGTTATGGGAATGGTCGTATCGGTAGACCGCATGGAGCGGGGACAGGGCACGAAATCCGCACTGAAGGAGATAGAAGAAAAATATGGATTTCAGACGACATCGATTGTGACTATGGCAGAGGTAGTAGAGCACTTATACAACAAGCCATATAAGGGCCGGGTTATTATCGACGATACGTTAAAATCCGCAATTGACGCATATTATGAGCAATATGGTGCAAAGTAGACAGTAGCAGAAAAGAAAGAGGTGAACAATATGCCTGAAAAAGCATATCAGACAATGAAGCATGCAGGCGCATGGGGGATTGTGATGGGTGTATTACTTATGATTGCCGGAATTACCATCGGTGTAATGTCCATTATTTACGGAGGAAAATTATTAAAAAACAAATCAGAAATTATATTTTAGGATAAATGGGTTCCCGGCAATTTGCCGGGAGCTTTTTTGTTTTACAGGGCATTTTGCTGCTGTTAATTCGCAAGAGTGTACGAAGCACACTTTGTTTCAACAGATATACAGGGCAATTGCTTTTTGGAACTAAGGAAGCGGAAAAGGTCTGCCGACATAATATACAGGAAAAAGTGGAAACGGTAAGCATTAGGCGGAAACGGGAGGTATATACATATATGTCATATCAGGTAAATTTGAATCAAAATACTTCTGTATATGTAAACAGACAGGAGGATGCATCTGTATTTGGCGGTAAATCGGGTAAGGCTGATGAGGCGGTGAGCCGGGAGGGCAGCGTACAGGCGGTGACAAAGGAAGACGAGGGGCTTGTACAGGCGCTAAACGGCGAGGAGCTTGGGGCAGGAACACCCAGCGCCCAGGTACTAAAAAATACGGAGCAGTATATGGAGCTTCTGGAGAAAAACGGCAGCGCTTCCGATGATTCCGATGAGATTGAGAGCGAAGAGGATGCAAGAGAGCGCAGGAAGGAGATATATAAAAATCTGACTGCGGAGGAGATTGCGAAGCTGAAAATGATGCAGGTGGATTTATCGACGGTTTCCTTATCTGATATTGCTGGTCTGGTGGCCAGCATCCGCAGTGAGGCGAACCGGCAGGAATTTGCGCAGAAAATCGCCGATATTTGTGACGGCATTGACGCAGTTTCGGGGAAGATTACCCATGACAATCTAAAAGAGGCACTGCAAAGCCTGCTGCCGGAGGAGGTATCAGACCTTGTTGTTGACAGCGTTTTGGAGGAGGGCTATCAAATTAGTGAGCCACAGATGATTTACCTCCTGAAAAACGAATTGCAGCTTACCGTCGGGAATCTCTATAAGGCAGAGTATGCTACCAGTTCGGGAAGTCAAAAGGAACAGTTAAATGTTCTGGATGAAAAGGCGATGGCGCTTTTGATGCCTCAAATGGAAGCTATCATTGACCAGGCCGGCTTAGAGCAGATGGGAAGTACCATGGACAGAGAGGCTCTGACAGCGGCAGCCCGCTTTATGATTGAGCATGAGATTGCCCTGACGCCGGACAATTTGCGCAATTATACAGCAATACAGGCAATCAATGAAAATGGTATAGATGCATTGGTGCTGGCTGAAAATATGTTGTTTCGGGCGGCATACAAAGAACCGGCTGCCTCTGCAAATGTATATTTCCCGGAGCAGCAGACGGCAGAAAAGCTGGAAGAAAATATTGCCGGTATGACAGGGGAGACTATCCATGTGGCTGAACGGCAGGGCATTGCATTTACACTCCATGCGCTGACGGAGTTATATAAGGAGCAGAGTGCAGCCGGGGCGGGAGCAGGCAGCCAGGATGCCAATACGGCGGCTGGGTTGGCGTCTGTTTCCGGCACGGAGGACAGCCAAAATGATATCCGCACAGAGAATCTTTCCCGGTCAGAACTGACTGCGCGCAGGCAGCTTGAAGAGATACGCCTGTCCATGACGCAGGAGGCGGCAGCCCGGCTGGTTATGTCAGACATCCATATTGATACAAAGGAACTGTCCGAAATAGTGAAACAGCTTCGCGCTGTGGAACAGAAAATGATGCGTGAGACCTTTGCAGCTTATGATATAGATTATACAGAGGAGGCGGGCGCGCTCTATCAGGAGACGATGCAAAAGGCGGCAGGGTTAGGGCGGATGCCGGCAGCGTTACTGGCGTTTACCTTGCAGTCGGATGGTGTGACAATCCCGGCTCTTTATGAGGAGGGTATGCGGCTTAGGCTCGCAGGCATCGGAGGCGGCTATGATGCTGCCGGCGCAGAGGGAGGTCTTGAGGGAGAGCCTGAGGAGGTATCAAATGGTATTCCGGCAGCCTCAAATGAAACTTCTGCAGCGGCGCAAAGTGCACTGCAGCGCTACGAGACGGTGATGACAACGCCGCGGGCAGATATGGGGGATTCTATTTCCAAGGCATTTGCCAGAATTGATTCCCTGCTGGCGGAGATGAACATGGAGCCGACGGAGGCAAACCGGAGGGCGGTAAGGATTCTCGGTTATAATCAGATGGAGCTGACGCCGGAGAATATAGCAGAGATAAAAAATGCGGACACAAAGGTGAACCGTATGTTGACAGAGATGACGCCGAAGGCAGTGCTGGATTTAATCAGAAGGCATAAGAATCCTCTGGAAATGACCGTAGATGAACTAAACGAAGCATTGCAGGAAAATAAGCCGGCGGATGGCACAGAGGAAGCAGAGCGGTTCAGTGAATTTTTATACAAGCTTCAGCGAAAGGGAGATATCACTCCGGCGGAAAGGGAGAGCTTTATCGGTATATACCGTTTGCTAGATAAGGTGCAGAAGCACAGTGGAAGAGATATCGGTTTTGTGGTGAAGGCGGGACAGGAGCTCACGATGAAGAATCTGTTGTCTGCCCACAGAAGCAACCAGGCTAAGGGCATGGAGTTTGCCGCCTCCGATGAAAATGGAAGCTTAACGTCTGTAACCTCTAAAGGGACTTCTATTTCCTCCCAGATTGCGGCGGCATACATAGAATACGGTCAGTCCCTCATGGATGATGTGATGGAAGAACTGACACCGGAGGGGCTTTCCGGCGTACTTTCAGAAATGGAAGAAGCAATGATTGAGCAGAACGCTTCCGGGACGGACGGGGCATCTGTCGGAGAGAGTGCTTCCGGGACAGATAGGGAATTTGCCGGGAAAAAGCCTGCCCCGATGGAAGTGCTTGAGAATTCGGAGATGTCTCTGGAGACCTTTGCTGATAAGCTGGGCGGATATGTGGATACCTCGTTATCTGCAGAGTATGCCAGGACGCTGTATGAGCAGTCTGTATCTGAGGCTTACACGGAGGCGGCGGAGCAGCTTGCAGCGGATGCCGGGATTGCATTTACCCAGGGGAATTTATCTGCCGTCGAGGCAATGCTTGCCGATGATGCGGGAATTTACGGCATGATGAAGACACTGCTGGCAGCACATCCGGACCAGGGGCTGCGCGGGAAATATGATGCCATGTTTGCTGAGACAGCGGCGCATTTTGAAGATGCGGCGACGGTGGCGGAAAGCTACGATGCGCTGTCAGAGGCTTTGACAGAGGATATTTATGATATGGCAGAGCAGTCTGCCGATGAGACAGCAGCTGCACAGACCTATCCGTTGGAAGATGATGCAGAACCGATACAGGCCGGGGATGGCATCCTTACATACCGGGATATTCAGGCGTTGAAGCAGATACAGCTTGGTTTTTCTGTATTAAAATCCATGGCAGAACAGGAACAGTTCCAGATTCCGGTACAGGTTGACGGCGCATGGAAGCTTTTAAATGTCAGATTTGTAAACAGCCAAGCGCCGCTGGATTCGGGAAGTATTTCGTTTACTATGCACCATGACCGGTTCGGAGACATATCGGCGCAGATTACAACAGGGGCGTCCGTGACCGGTGCAATCGAGACGGAGCGTGGCGGCACATTGGAGTGGCCGCAGGAAATTATGGAAAAGGCGGGGCAGGCTGTCACAAGGAAGGACAGATATGGGCTGGCAAAGGAGATATTTACAGTCCTTTCCTCTCTATCCGAAACTTAATCAGGCGATTGCGAAACTCGTATTTACACATTGATGTATTGTGCAATATGACAGTTTGATGCAGGGCC
>CAMWOF010000089.1 GCA_947175805.1 uncultured Clostridiaceae bacterium | reverse complement strand
TATATGTTTATGCAGAGTGGTATCCCGATTTTATACAGCGGTGATGAAATCGGACAGGTGAATGATTATACCTACAAAGAGGATATGCATAAGTGGGAGGATTCCAGATACCTGCATCGCGGGAAAATGAATTGGGAAAATGCAAAAAAGGTGACGGATCCCCGATCGGTGGAGGGACGAATCTATGACCGTTTGCAGATACTTGAAAAACTCAGAAAGTCACATCCTGCCTTTGTGACAGATGCAGATGCATGGACCCTTCCCACTTATGAGCAGGGTGTGCTCTGTATGGGGCGTTACCATAACGGTGAAAAAATACTTGGCATATTCAATTTCAGCGAACATGATAAAACGGCATGGATTAATGAAACGGATGGCGAGTATATAGATTTGATTTCAGGAAGAAGGATGGCTGCGAGGGGCGTGGATGTGCCCGGTTACGGATTTTACTGGCTGCAATGGCAAGGTTAGAATAAAAGAAAAGGGGGGATATTATGACCATTAGTGAGATTGCAAAATTGGCCGGTGTATCCAATGCGGCGGTTTCCAGATATTTTAATGATGGATATGTCAGTGATGAAAAAAGGAAGGCAATTAAAAAGGTGGTAGAGGATACCGGATACCGTCCTTCCCTGCAGGCACAGATGCTGCGTACAAAACGGACTAAGACCATCGGTGTAATTGTGCCTAAAATCGATTCCTATTCTGTGGGACGGGTTATTGCAGGGATTACCACTGTGCTGGAGGAAAAGGGCTACCGGCTTCTCCTTGCCGTATCGGAGCAGAATCCCGAAAAAGAGCTTGCGTGTCTGACGTTATTTGATGATAAACAGGTGGACGGTGTGATTTTGCTTGCTACCATTCTTTCTGCCAGATTGAAAAAGAAGGTAAAACAGATGTCTGTTCCGGTTGTATTGGCAGGCCAGCACCTGGAAGGGTGCAACTGTGTGTATCATGATGATTATCATGCCATGTATGATGTGACAAAGCTGGTCCTGTCCAAGGGATGCAGAAAAATTTGTTATATCGGTGTAACGAACAGTGACAAGTCGGTAGGTGCAGAGAGGTTCCGGGGCTTTCGGGATGCACTTTCTACAGCCAGTCTGCCTGTGACGGAGGAAAATGCCGAGACAGGAGAATTTACCATTGAGTCCGGTTATGAAAAGATGAAAGAGTTATATAGCAAACATGCCGATGTGGATGCAGTTATCTGTGCAACAGATAAGATTGCGGTAGGTGCTATGCGGTATTTAAAAGAGCAGGGAATAGCTATTGGAAAAGATGTGCTGCTGGCAGGACAAGGAGATTCCGTTCTGGCGGCGAATGTATCTCCGTCACTGACAACCATTCATTATTATTATGAAGACAGCGGTGAAAAATCGGCACAGATGATATTGGAGCTGATTGAAAAGGGAGCGATTTCCATTCGCGAAATCAAACTGGGATATGCATTGGTGGAACATGCATCTACAAATAGCTAATCTTGGAGGTAGGAAATGAATACGGTATTTGATGTAGTGGCGTTAGGAGAATTATTGATTGACTTTACGGAAAACGGAACAAGTGCGCAGGGAAATCCGGTTTTAGAGGCGAATCCGGGAGGGGCTCCCTGTAATGTGCTTTCCATGCTAAACCAGCTGGGGCATAAGACCGGCTTTATAGGTAAGGTAGGTCAGGATATGTTTGGAATGCAGTTGGAGAAGGCATTAAAGGAAGTGGGTATCTGTACAGAAGGGTTGGTTAAGGATGAGAAAATTCATACGACACTGGCATTTGTTCATACATTAGAAGGTGGTGACAGGGATTTTTCCTTTTACCGGAATCCCGGGGCGGATATGATGCTGGCGGAGTCGGAGCTGAATGTCAGTATGCTTGAAAATTGTCGTATTTTTCATTTTGGCTCCCTGTCTATGACAGATGAAATATGCCGGAATGCGACAAAGAAGGCAATTAAAATAGCGAAGGAAAAAGGCGCTGTTATTTCCTTTGACCCGAATCTCAGGGAGCCATTATGGGAATCCTTGGAAGCGGCAAGGCAGCAGATTGATTACGGTATGCGTGAGTGTGATATCTTAAAGATTTCGGACAATGAAATCCAGTGGTTCACCGGAGAGCAGGATTATGATAAGGGTGTGGCATGGTTACAGTCAAAGTACTCCATTCGTCTGGTTCTGGTGTCTCTGGGGAAAGAGGGCAGCAGGGCATATATGAATGGAAAGTGCGTGCAGGTGGCGCCATTTTTACAGGAGAATACTATAGAGACCACCGGCGCCGGGGATACATTTTGTGCCTGTGTGCTGCACTATGTGCTGGAGCAGGGACTTCGGGATTATACGGAGGAGGAATTAAAGGCGATGCTCACCTTCGCCAATGCCGCTGCCTCTCTGATTACGACAAAGAAAGGTGCTCTTCGCGTCATGCCGGAAAAGAGCGAGATTGAGGAATTGATAAAAGCATAAACTTTTTAAATACATCATTTTAGTTATTGCTTTTGGTCTTGACTACGGACGATTCGGTTTTAAACATATAGCTATCAATGAGAAATTCGTCATTGACAAATGCAATACAGGATGTAATATAAAATATAGATTTTTCTCATTGCGAAAATGTAAAATAAAAGAATCTGATTAAGTATTAAGTAATATCAAATGAGGAAAAGAATATGAGAACAGCAAGGTCAGCATCAGAGTAACGAGGTTTGCAGATGAATTTGATTACATTTTCCCCAATCGATAAATACCGCAGAGTGCAGTTTGTTGTATATGCTGGAGGTAACCAACAAGACCATTTCACGGTGGGAGACGGGGACGTATATGCCTCCGGTGGAAATGCTGCAAATGCTCAGTGAGTTGTATCATGTTTCCATTAATGAAATACTTTCCGGTGAACGGCTGGAACCGGTGGCATATCAGGAAAAGGCGGAGGAGAACTTAAAGCATATATTGAGTAAAAGCAGCTTTAACCTGCAGGAGAGAATTTCATTTTTCCGGAAAAAGTGGATAAAGGAAAATATATTTGAATTGGTTTTGGTAGTTTTGTGCATGATAGGGCTCATCATTGTCGGCTGTATTTTGGATAACGGCTTGCAGGTTGTGGGAGTAATTGGACTATTTACAGGTTATGTTGTAGAATATAACCGTATGATGACATTTGTGGAAAAATTCGCATATAACGGGGAGGGGAACTAAATGCATGTTGGAAGACAGGTAAGCGATGCATTAGAGCAGAGTATTGATAAAGCTCAGAAAGATAAAAAAATTAAGTTTGATCGGCGGGACAAAAAGATTTATTTTACCATTGCTTTTGTTGTCACAGTATATTTTGCGATGTGTTGGATTGTGACTTTTACTACAGAGCCAATCTCCCTGCCTGATTTTATCCTTATATGTGCGATGGCAGTCATATATCCCCTTATGGTGTTGGTGCCTGCCCTGTGGATTCGTTTTTTGGATGTATGTCTTTATCTAAGAAGGCTTGAAAGGTATGGATATGAGGTGCCAGAGGACAGCCGGAAATATGATAAACTGCTTGAGAAACTACCAAGAAAAGAAAGTGTAGTACAAAAAAGAAAGATAAATGATGGAACTATAAATACGAGTATCTCGGCGGTTATTACTGTCGGTATTTTATGCTATTGCATCTGGTATCGGCAGAAATACCAGTGGGAGCCTTTTTATTTCTTTAACTACATTGGGCTGTCCATCTGGTGCATTGTGACGCTGCGATATGCATTACAGATTTCCGATAAAAAATATAAGGCTGATCTGGAGTTGGATGATACTAGAAAAACAAGAGAAAGTGTAATGGAGGCATTGATGGGAATGCTTCTTTTGCTGGTATTTTCTGTTGTTGCGATTGCATGTATTATAGCGTTTACAAAAGTTGCTATAAAGCCTGTGTGAGATTGCATGCATATGAAAGGTGATGTGGTGAGAATCGAATATAGTAAGGAGGATTCCAAAGTCTATCTTAATGATTCGGAGATTGACTTTAAAAAGGAAGGCAATAAGGTTATAGGAACGCAATAGTTATATGTGCGATTATTTGAGAGGAGAATTATGTTGAAAAAAATAAAAGTAGTTTTATGCTGTGTAATTCTATGTATGAATTTAGCAGGATGTGTAAAACCAACGAATGAAGGGAACCGACAAACAAAGAAATTAGGATCAGAACAGCAGATAGCAGATCAGATGATGGAGGATATAGCAACGGCTTTGGATGCCGGAGATGCAGATGCTTTGAAAAGTTTGTTTTCTAAAACGGCACTGGAAGAAGCCACTGATATAGATCAGCAAATATCTGCTCTTTTGAATTTTTATCAGGGCAAAAAACAAAGTTTTGAAGGTGATGCAAGTTCCAGTACACATACAAAATATGGTGAAGATATAGAAAAACAATTTATTGGTCAGTACCTATTAATTACAGATAATGAATCTTATCGGGTTATATATGATTATAAGGTTATTGATAAGGACAATCCAGATGCAGAAGGACTGAGTCAATTGGAGATTGTACCAGACGAGCTTTATCAAGAGGACGATTTCGACTTCTTGTTGGGGAATGAAGGATATGAAGGGCCGGGAGTATATATGCAGGAATAGGAACGCAATAGTTATATGTGCAGGGGGCGGAATATGTTTAAACAGATTAAATATTTTCAGGCAGTTGTTCGATGTGGTAGTTTTACGGAGGCAGCACAAGAGTGTTACATATCCCAATCAGCTATCTCACAGCAGATTCAGGCATTAGAGCAGGAGCTTGGCATTAAACTACTAGACCGCAAAAACAGGAAGTTTTCTGTTACCCCTGCAGGAGAATATTTTTATAAGAAAGTCTGGTTTTGACTTCGGATTTTGAGAAGCTGTGCAGGGAGACGACACGAATTGCACATGAGGATAATCCCCGGCTTTGTATCGGGTATCTGAGATGTTACAGTGGAAAGGAATTTCATCAGGCGGTGGCAGAATTTACAGAAAAATATCCGGATACGGAGATTCATATTATGAATGGAAATCATGAAGAGCTGTATGAGGAGCTGCGTCTGGGAAGAGTTGATTTGGTTCTGAATGACCAGAGAAGAGCATTTTCAGATGAGTATGTGAATTCTATTTTGATGACCAGTGAGTGTTGGATTGAGGTTTCAGGGCGCAGTCCGATTGCAGGAATGGAAAGTGTGAATGTACAGGATTTGAAGGATATACCCTGTATTTTGGTCGCTTCTCAGAGTCAGCGTGAAAATGAGCAGAGCTATTACCGTGATATTGTGGGAATCAGTGGGGATTTCCTGTTTGCAGAAAATCTGGAGGAAGCTAGACTTCTGGTTATCGGTGGAAAGGGCTTTATGCCGGTGGAGGGCAGAGGCAATATGATGCAGTTTGGTACAACCTTGCAGCATGTGCGGCTCTTGCGCAATGGAAAATCAATCAAGCGGAATTACTGTGTCTTTTGGAAGGCTGATAATTCGGGATATCATGTAGAGGAGTTTGCTGATATTTTAAAAGCAAAGTTTGATAATGAGTGATTAGATAAAAGAAATAATTAACTTTCAGTTTCCAGACCGACAGCAACAGCGGGTTGCTTGCGTAGGAACGAGCAGAATTTTATAATAAAGACATATTATTTAGCAGGAGGCTCGAAGATGGAAATAAAGGATATACTTAAGAAACTTCGTGAAAGTAACCAGCTTACACAGGAGCAGATGGCAGAGCGAATGAGGGTCAGCAGACAAGCTGTCAGCCGTTGGGAAAACGGTGAGACACAGCCAAATACAGATACGTTAAAATTGTTGTCAATGGAGTTTAATGTATCAATCAATACACTTTTGGGTTCTCCGAGACAGCTAATCTGTCAATGCTGCGGAATGCCTTTGAATGAAGACGAGTTAATCAGCAGAGAACAGGATGGAAGCTATAATGAAGATTATTGTAAATGGTGTTATGCAGATGGCGAATTTGCCTATCAATCCAAGGATTCACTGATTGACTTCCTTGTAGGTCATATGCCGAATCCGGATAATTTGCAGGATGAAGACAGGCGCAGTCAATTTGAACAGTATCTGTCACGGCTGAAGCATTGGAAAGAATAAAATGAAATATCATTCAACTAAAGAACGATAAAAATTCATTTCTTCCTCGGAAAGTTCATAATAGAAAGTCAAAAATTCCTCTGGAATAGAAAATGCTTTGATACTTTCTTCTGCAACTGTCATTTTGATAATATTTGTATTCTCATATAATGTAATGGTAGTATTTTGTTCCAGTTCCTTTCCACCAAAACGTGCAACAGGGTATTTGTATGAAACCAAATAGTATTGTTCCTTTGTCTCCTCTAAGTCTTTTTTCAATTCATCTTGGCGGTCTTCTATGTCCGAATTATCAAAAAAAAGCGAACATTGATTATACTGATATAACTGTTCTTCATCGCTTATTGTTTTTATATGTTCATTATTCTCCGCTGAATATATTTTGATTTCAGCTAAGTTATCCAAATCTTTTATGGTATATTTTCCTCCCTGCTGTGCAGAACATCCTGAACAAATACATAGTCCAAACACAAGCAGAATACCGATTTTTATATAGATTTTTTTATTCATCTTTTCCCCTGCTTTCTATAAGTAATTTACAAGTTGTAACTAATAAACAGCAAAACAAAATTATGATAGGTGCATATGGACTCCATGCGTTTGTTATCATTCCAATCAAAACTGCAACCACTGTAAAAGGTAATGCCATATATATCCAACGATACCTTTTCATACCGCTTTTAGGAGTATGTTCTGTATTTTCAATAATAATGCTGTCAATGTGCATAGACATTCCCGCCCATATAATAAGTGCTAACCATACCGTATCAGCCACCCACCCAAAAACATTGCAAGCTGTCTGTCCAAAATAAATCATTAAAAAGTGTTCTATTTCAGGGCTTGCCAGAAGAATAACCACTCCTACAATAATCAAAACTGCATATTTCTTTCTTCTGTTTTCCCTCTGCTTCTTAAATTCCCCGAATACCTTTTCATCAAATGTAAGGCGTTCATTTTTGATTTCCTGATACTGTTTGATCTGAAAAAAATGCCAAATAATAATGATTATCCCTGCTATCATTGTAAGCCAATAGAGAAAAGACATTATCATGCTATTGTGTTCAAAACAATCAAAGACATTCGATAATATAAAAAGGCTTATCCCTCCTGTAATCTGTTTTGCATTTTGTCTGCTGTATGACAAATATCCGTCCAACATTTCTTGACTGACATAATACCCGCTGTTTGATATAGCTTTTTCTTCTGATACATTTTTTTCTTTGTAATCTTCCTTCAGCAGGTAGTCCATTGACACTCCGAGTAAGTTACTGATTTGTACTAATTTCCCTACTTCGGGCATTCCTTTATCATTTACCCATTTTCCTACTGCCTGTCGGGATACCTCTAACTTTTCAGCCAAATCCTCCTGTGTCATACTGTTGTCTTTCAACAGTACTTTTAATTTTTGTCCTAATGTCATTTTTTATCCATCTCCTTCCTGCACATATTCTACTTCTATGCAATTGAGGAAAACAACCAATCTGTGGTTTCATCTTGTCAACTTTGCGTTTCATTCACTTATTTTATCGTCTTTTCTGCACATACAACCATAACAAAAAAGACTATAAGAAAAACTTATCATATATTATTGAAAATTGAATTGATTGATAAATGTATTCTGATTAAAATGTAAGTGTGAATAAGAGAACCATTCACAAAGCAAAAATATATTTTATTTGGAGGAACAAAATGAAGGAACTTATTTTATATTTTTCAAGAGCAGATGAGAATTATTTTGGCGGGAGCCTGAAATACATTGAAAAAGGTAACACGGAAGTGGTGGCAGAAAAAGCAGCAGCCCTTACAGGTGCGGATTTGTTCAAAGTGGAACCGGTAAAGCCATATTCTGCGGATTACAATACCTGCATTGAACAGGCGAAAAAAGATATGCAAAGTGGTGTGCGTCCTGAAGTTGTGGCAATGCCGGAGGATATGTCCCAGTATGACTTAGTGACAGTCATGTATCCGAATTACTGGGGAACTATGCCGATGCATATGTTTACAGTTCTTGAGCAGATTGATTTTGAGGGAAAAACAGTTCGTCCGGTATGTACCCATGAGGGCAGTGGAATGGGTAAAAGCGAAGCAGACCTGAAAAAATGCTGCCCGGGTGCAGTGATTAAAAAGGGTCTGGCAATACAGGGAAGCAGTGTGGGAAGATGTGACGATGTTTTGAAAAA
This sequence comes from uncultured Clostridiaceae bacterium, assembly GCA_947175805.1. Lineage (GTDB taxonomy): Bacteria > Bacillota > Clostridia > Lachnospirales > Lachnospiraceae > RGIG6919. The sequence continues at coordinate 361 of CAMWOF010000089.1, read as the reverse complement.
ATGGCTGGAAGCGTAATGAAATAACAGAAAAAGGGAATCATTTTGAGCCATATGCAAGAATGAGATGCATTTGTTGAAATTTTGAGCCATGCTTATAGAGCATGGTTCGAGAATCAGAATAGGTATTAGATATTGAATAGGTGAAAGTGTATAATAAGGCTAAGACAAAAAAATTAAATTTTTTTAGGTCCTACGGGGAGATAATTTTAGGAGGAAAATATAATGGCAATTTCAGAAAAATCTAAAGCATATCACGAAAAAATGTTTCCGAATTATAAGTCAAAATTTTTGGAGACGGATCCGGAGTTTATTGAGCGTTTTGACAATTTCGCATTTGATGAAGTCGTGAATCAGGACGATC
>CAMWOF010000088.1 GCA_947175805.1 uncultured Clostridiaceae bacterium | reverse complement strand
ACCTCACACTGTTTTTCAATAAAGGAGAGATTGCCCCCAGCCAGCAGCCTGCCCTCCAGGGTTCCCGTCAAACCGTTGCCCGGTGCGGCGGCAAAGTCTGCAATTTCCTTCTTTTCTGTATCATAATCCCCTCCATAGGCTAAAACCGCTTTCGCCAGCGGATGCTCGCTTTTTTCTTCCAGAAGCCGGGCAAGCCGGACAAGCTCATCCTCCGTGCTGCCCTCTGCTGGCAGTACATCTGTTACCCTCGGCTCCCCGCTGGTGATGGTGCCCGTCTTATCCAGCACTACGATTTGCGTCTTGCCAGTCTCTTCCAGGGATACCGCTGTTTTAAACATAATGCCGTGTCTGGCGCCCATACCGTTTCCCACCATGATAGCCACCGGCGTTGCCAGTCCCAGCGCACAGGGACAGCTTATGACCAGTACGGAAATTCCCCTTGCCAGGGCAAACCCAACCGACTCTCCTGCCAGCAGCCAGACCAGCATGGTGACAAGCGATATCGCAATCACTGCCGGTACAAACACCCCTGATACCTTATCTGCCACCTTGGCAATCGGCGCCTTCGTTGCCGCCGCATTACTGACCATCTGGATAATCTGGGAAAGCGTCGTATCCTCACCGACTCTGACAGCCTCGCAGCGCAAAAAGCCCGACTGGTTCAGCGTTGCCGCCCATACATTATCCCCCGGCTCCTTATCCACCGGAATACTCTCTCCCGTCAATGCAGATTCATTGATCGCGCTGTTTCCTTCCAGAACAATACCGTCTACTGGAATATTTTCCCCTGGACGCACCACAAAACAGTCGCCCTTTTTCACCTCAGAAATCCCCACCTCCACGGAAGCGCCGTCCCGGATTATCACTGCGGTCTTCGGCGCCAGCTTCATCAAACCCTTTAGGGCATCCGTGGTCTTTCCCTTCGACCTTGCCTCAAGCAGCTTACCTACGGTAATCAAGGTCAGAATCGTAGCGGCAGACTCAAAGTAAAATTCGTGCATATACGTCATGACGCCTTCCATATCCATCCGCATCTGGGCATCGGTCATGGCAAACAGCGCATACACACTGTAACCATAGGAAGCGCCCGCTCCCAGCGCCACCAGGGTATCCATATTCGGCGCACTGTGAAGAAGCCCTTTAAAGCCGCTCACAAAAAACTTCTGGTTCACAACCATGACTGCCGTAGTAAGCAAAAGCTGGAACAGGCCCATGGCAACATGGTTTTCCGAAAAAGCAGCCGGCAGCCGCCATCCCCACATCATATGTCCCATGGACACATACATAAGAGGCAGTAAAAGCACCAGAGATACAATGAGCCGGCGGCGCATTTTCGGTGTCTCATGGTCTGCCAGCATATCCTCATAATCGGATGCCGGCGTCTTTCCACCGTCCCCCGCCTTACTGCGGGTCTTTATGACCGCTCCATATCCCGCCTCTGTCACCGCTGCAATGACATCCTGTGCCGATGCTGTCCCCTCCACGCCCATAGAGTTCGTCAGCAGGCTCACCGAGCAGCCCGTAACCCCCGGCACCTGGGACACAGCCTTTTCTACCCGCGCACTGCACGCAGCGCAGCTCATACCTGTTACCGTATATTGTTCCACTTTGTATCACCTTCCTTAATCGATATACACATAGGCATTTGCGAAACTGACATCTATCCATTATATATTGATGTACTACGCAACCAAACCGTATACACCTGTCATTTCATGAGTTTCTGCATAGCGCACACCAGTTCATCGATAACCTCGTCATTTCCTTTCCTTATATTGTCTGCAACACAGCTCTGAATATGAGCCGCCAGCAAATTTTTATTAAAACTGTTAATTGCGGCATTTACCGCCGCCGCCTGGGTTAGAATGTCAATGCAGTAGGCATCCTCCTCCAGCATTCGCTGCAATCCCCTGACCTGTCCCTCAATCCGCTTTAATCGGTTCATAAGCTCCTGGTACTCCTTATCCGAACGGGCCTTATGCTTACTATTGTTTTGAATCGACATGCCAGCCTCCTTTCACACACATCATGAACTACATAAAGAAATACCCCCACCGGGTATTCCTGCATAAAACAGAATATACCCGGTGGGGGTATTTTGTCAAGTAATATTTTCCAAAACCGTCAATTTCTAATATGCTTTCCATAATGCAAATACATGTTATCTTTGCTGCTTCATATCCAAATACTCCTCTAAGCAGACCTCCTGCTCATAGATTTCCTTTGCAGCCTTCTTCCCCACATAGCGATAATGCCAGGGTTCATAGATAATCCCCGTAATATCACTTTTACCGTTTGGATAACGAAGGATAAATCCGTATCTCCAACTATTTTCCATCATCCACTTCTGTACCTTCGTATGCTCCTGGCTTTCATCCAGCATTTGATTGGATGCGTCCACAATATCCACAGCCAGACCGAGCTGATGTTCACTTGTACCGGGAACTGCAACTACCTTGGCAGCCTCCACTTTTGCATCCTCCTCGGAATATCCCCGGGATATGAGACGGTTCACCTTATTTTGAAACAATCGCTCCTGCTTTTCCTCTGTACGGTAGGCAGAACAAATCACCGGACAAAATCCCGCTGCCTGACAATCCTGCAGCATACTCTGCAAGTCTGCTGCGCACCGCTCGTCCACCTGGTAACCACTTTCCAGCGTCATTAAAGATACCTCGTAATCCTTCGGAAGATAATTCCAGGGATTTACCAAAATTAAATGCCAATCCGTGCCTGCACTGCCCTCTCCAGGCATATTGTAAACGGCATCCGTCCCGACCTTGTCTTCCTCTCGATTTTCTATATCTGTCGTACTGCCTGGCGGATTTCCTAAAAAGACATCCGCATCAGCGGCAACACTCTCGTGCCCATGGGAAATATTTTTCGGCACATGCCGCCAACACGCCAATGCAGCAAAGATTCCCGTTATAAACAAGAAATTCGCCATAATTCTCTTTTGCTTTTGTTTTTGTGATTTCTTTTTTGTGATATATTTTCTTCTTTTTGTCATTTTAGTCACCTCGCAAATATTACAATAGCAAGGTGATTCCTCAAAGCAGCAACAAGTCACCATCAAAACGCCATCAAAAAACAGTCAAAACGGATATATTTGTTAATATGCCTCAGTCAAGATTAAACGAAAGCCATCCATCCTGACAATGCAGGGACATAAATGAATGAACCAGCCTATCCTCTGTTTCTCCGGTCATCATCATCATATATCCATTTCCGTTTTTTTCTACAGAATATAGCTCCACCGAATTCACCGGATAATGCTCATGACAGTATAACAATAGATAGTCAGTCACCAGGGATACATCAATTACCCTTTCCTCGGCATATGTTACTCCTTCACTATCATATATGGCTACCTTCTTGTCAGATATATGCTTCTCATATGCAGCGGCAAAATTAGTTTCCAGGATATAATCAATCTGAAGGCTAAAGCCAATCATTGTGCCGCTGACATCATCTATCCAGACCAGCTGATTTGTATCCCATACACAGTACCAGAAAACACAGGATTGAGATGTCTTATCCTCTGAAGTTTCCAAAAGCAAAAGCGGCGTAACCTCCGGAAATCCACGGATGCTCATATGAAAACCAATGGCTTCCATCGCCTCCATGGCGGCTGCCTGTACATCCTGTTCCTCCATCTCCGTGGAAATGACCGAATCCGCCCAGCTGAATTCCTTCCCCTGTCCAGATTTAAACAGTTCCACCCTCTGCATAAAGTCTTTATTTTGAGACAAATCAAGATATATAACACTATTTTCAACCTCTTCTGGTTTTTCAAGCAGCCACTTATCTGAAAACGCAGAAGCCAATCCAGGCATACACATTCCCAGTCCTAAGAGCAACGCTGTGACAAACAGTGCAAAAACATGTGAAAAATGTTTCTTCATAGGTGCGCTCCTTTCTGCACAATATATTTTAGGTGATTGCAAAACTCGTCTGTCTATACAATAATTGTGCAATCGCCTGCCATTATATTTCGCTCTTTGCCTTTAGCTCTATCGTAACAGAAGTACCCTCTCCCGGCCTGCTGTCAAAGCTGATAGCGCCATTGTGCAAAGCAACAATTTCCTGGCAGAGCGCCAGCCCCAGTCCAACGCCGCCCTGCCTGCGCGAACGTGACTTGTCTACCCGGTAAAAAGCTTCTGTCAAATATTTCAGCGCATCCGGCGGGATTCCCCGGCCGTTATCGGAAACGACAATCCGACAGCCTTCAGGTATCATTGTCAAATGAATACGGATACACCCTTTTTGCCCCTCCATGGCCTTTCTCGCATTGTCCCAGAGGTTGACCAGAAGCGTTTTGACCAAATCCGGCTCCAACAGACATACACCATCCTCTAATTCGCAACAAAATTCTATCCCCTGCTCTTGATATACTGGCTCCAAATGCGCAACCAAACCGCGGATAAGCGCTGCCGGACACTCTAAAAGCAGCAGGATATCCCCCCGCTTAACCACCAAAAGCTCCAACAGCTTCTGGGATAAGTGTTCCAGCCGCCTTCCTTCTGTCACAATATAATTTGCCGCCTCATACTGCTCCTCCGAGGACAGCGTTCTTCCACGAATCAAATCACCATATCCAATGATGGAGGTCATAGGCGTCTTCATCTCATGGGCAAAGCTCCCAACAAACCGTTCCTGACGCTCCAGCGCATCCTTTAACTCAGAGATGCTGTGGTCCAGACTGTCCGCCATGGCATTAAAATCCCTGACCACATCACCGATTTCATCCTCTGACATCAGCTTTGCCCGTTTTGAAAGCTGGCCTTCCGAAATTGCTTTTGACGCCCTTGACAGCTCCGAGAGCGGGCGGGTCAGCGTATAGGACAGAATATAGGAAAATAGTACACACAGCCCCGCCATAAAAAGAAATACGCCCTGATACACACGCCGCTGAATGTTCCGCATCTCAAATAAATGCGTTATATCGCACACTATATCCAGATAGAACAGCGATTCGCCGGCCTCGAGCAGACCGCATACCGCCAGAAAATGGCTGTCATTCCCAGCCTGGGCATACTGTATCCTGCAATATCCAGAAACCGCAGGCAAAAGAGATTCCGTAAGAGGAAACCTGCCATCCTCGTAAATCGTCTCCGTATCTGTATACAGCCTTATGGCTGTCCATGCCCCAGAATTTTGTTTTGACAATTGTCCCATTATATCTTCAATATCACTTAAATCAAACCCACGATTCATACTGTTAACAACCTGCAGCGTTCCCTGCACCATCTGATAAGTATTATAAGCAGACATCTGCTCCCGCTCCAGCGCATCCCGAAAGGATAGCGTAATCAAAAGGCTGCCGCCTATTCCAAACAGCAGAGCGAGCAGGCCCAGCATGCAAAACATGATTTTCAGGCGAAATTTCATGCTACACCTCCAGACGATATCCTACTTTATTGACTGCCTGCAGCTGCTCCTCCCAGCCAACCTTTTTCCGAAGCCGCTGCACATGCAAATCTACGGTCTTGCTACCAAACTGAAATTCTTCTCCCCAAACCCACTCATAGATTGTCTCCCGGTAAAGCGCCCTGCCCGGATTCTGCGCAAACAACAGCAAAAGCTCATATTCCTTCGGCGTCAGATGGATTTCCCTGCCCTCCCGCTTTACATGCATGGCGCAGGTATCAATGGACAGCCCGCCTATTTGCAAAACCTCGTCCGTCTTTTTGAATCTGCGCAGCACCACATCTATCCTGGCTAGCAGCTCTACGACCTCAAAAGGCTTGACAATATAGTCCTCTGCACCGGCCCGCAGTCCTCTTACCCGGTCATTCACATCGCTTTTTGCCGTTATGAAAATTACCGGAATTTCCATTGGCCGGATATACTCTATCAGCGTAAAGCCATCGATTTCCGGCAGCATAACATCCAGCAAAATCAAGTCAAAATGATTATTCTCCAGCAAATCACAGGCTTCTGCGCCATCATATGCACAAGTACAATGATATCCTTGCTTTGACAGGCTCATGCGTATCAAATTTGAAATAGTGCTTTCATCCTCAACAATTAGAATCCGAATCAAGGTTTGCTCCTCCTATACACTAATTTTTATTAGTATACATCATTTCGGCATAGAAATGGCATCCAAAATAAAAGGGCGTTCATAAATTATAAAAATGATTCATGAACACCCTCACATCTGTTAAATTATAATACTCTTATGGCACAAGACAGCTTTTTATTTTGCCGCCACTGTTCTTGACAAATCTACTGTCAGTGTCTTGCTCTCCTTATACGGACGGAACAGCAGGTAAAGCATAGCAATAATGAGAACAAATGCCACTACCGTACCGATGCCGAAGGTGCCTTCCAACACCAGAGAACCAATCTGGAAGATAATCAGGGCAACTATATAGGCAAAAATACACTGGTAAGCAACTGCAAACCAAAACCATTTTGCATTGTTCATCTCCCGCTTAATTGCACCCAGCGCCGCAAAGCAAGGTGCACATAACAGATTAAATGCAAGGAAAGCATATGCCGCAATCTGCGTCAGAGCTGCAAAATCCAGAACACCGAATACACCGACAACCTCCTCTTTTGCCACCAGTCCCATGATGGTTGCCACCGTTGCCCGGATATCCGCAAAACCCAACGGTGCAAAAATCCATTTCAAGCCATTTCCAATAATCCCCAGGAAGCTTGCCTCCAGTTCCATGTCAGGGTCAAATGCAAGCGCGCCTTCTACAACACCAAATACGGAGCCTGCCCATATAATAATGGAAGAGACTAAGATAATCGTTCCTGCCTTTTTAATAAAGGACCAGCCGCGCTCCCACATACTTCGCATCACGCTGCCAAAGGTTGGCAGGTGGTATGCCGGCAGCTCCATGACAAACGGAGCAGGGTCTCCGGCAAACATTTTGGTCTTTTTTAATATAATTCCGGAAATAATCACGGATGCAATTCCAAGGAAATATGCGCTTGGCGCCACCCAGCCCGCATTGCCGAACAACGCCGCAGCAATCAGACCAATAATCGGCATCTTCGCGCCGCACGGGATAAATGTGGTGGTCATGACCGTCATTTTCCTGTCTCTGTCGTTCTCTATCGTTCTGGAAGCCATGATGCCCGGTACGCCGCAGCCGGTGCCAATCAACATCGGAATAAACGACTTTCCCGACAGACCAAATTTCCTGAAAATTCTATCCATAATAAAGGCAACTCTTGCCATATAACCGCAGCCCTCAAGGAATGCCAGGAAAATGAACAAAACCAGCATCTGCGGGACAAAGCCGAGCACAGCACCCACGCCGCCAACAATACCGTCTAAAATCAGACCTTTCAGCCATTCAGCACAGCCAATAGCATCCAGTCCCGCTTCCACCAATACGGGAACTCCCGGAACCCACACGCCATAGTTAGAGGTATCCGGTACATCCTCCGCTTCCAAAGCAGCATCTACTATCCCGGATATATCATAGCCTGCCTCAACCAGGGAGTCCACATATGTAGCATATGCCTCGTCAAAAGCGCCATAATCCTCATCCTCCATCGCTCCCAGAATATCTTCTGCACCGACAACATTAGCATCCGCTGCCTCCTTTACCATGGAAATCACATCGTCTGTCCAGACATTTTCCACAGCATAATCCGTAATCGCTTCCTCATAAGCTCCAGTACCCATGCCAAACAGATGCCAGCCGTCACCAAACAGGCCGTCGTTCGTCCAGTCCGTAACATAGGTGCCAATGGTCGATACAGAAATATAATAGACAATCCACATAACCAGCGCAAATATAGGCAATGCCAAAATTCTGTTCGTCACAACCCTATCAATCTTATCTGAGGCAGAAAGCTTTTCACCCTTTGCCGCTTTCTTCACACAATCCCCGATAATAGATGATATATATAGATATCGTTCGTTTGTGATGATGCTTTCCGTATCATCTTCAAAGGCATCCTCCAGCTTTTTAATCTCACCAGATACATCCGGAACTGCCTTTAGCTGCTCATTTATTTTATCATCCTTTTCCAGAAGCTTAATGGCAAAAAAACGTTTCTGCTCCTCAGACACATCCGAACCCAGCATCTCCTCCACATTATGGATAGCCTCCTCCACATTGTCTGCAAAACTGCATACCGGCGCAGCAGCCTTTTTACTCTTTGCCAGCTCCACTGCCTTTTTCGCTGCCGTTTCAATACCGCTTCCCTTTAACGCTGAAATCTCAACCACCTCACAGCCCAGCTTCTCTCCAAGCTTAGCCGTCTCAATTTTATCTCCTGTCTTTTCCAACACATCCATCATGTTCACAGCCATAACTACAGGAATCCCAAGCTCCATTATTTGTGTTGACAGATATAGATTTCTCTCAATATTTGTACCGTCTACAATATTAATAATTGCATCCGGACGCTCATTAATTAAATAATTTCTCGCTACTACTTCCTCTAAGGTATACGGGGACAAAGAATAAATACCCGGAAGATCCATAATTGTTACTTCTTTATTGCCCTTCAGCCTTCCCTCTTTTTTCTCCACAGTCACGCCCGGCCAGTTTCCAACAAATTGGTTGGAACCGGTCAATGCATTGAATAATGTGGTTTTGCCGCAATTTGGATTGCCTGCAAGTGCGATTTTCATTGACATCTCTATCTTCCTTTCTTAAACAATTACTTTACATACAAAAATCAAAATACTTGGTTTTTAGTTTATTACTTTTGTTATTTATTTATAACATGTATTAGAAC
>CAMWOF010000087.1 GCA_947175805.1 uncultured Clostridiaceae bacterium | reverse complement strand
TGCCCCTTTAACGCACGCACGGAGCTGACAGCCACATTTTCCAAAATATTCTGCAAATATCCGTTTCTGTTGGAAGCTTCAAAAATCTCTGCATAATCCTCGGAATGTACAATTTCATCCAAGACTTCCCGTGTCTTTTCCTCCAACACTTCTTCAGAGGCCAGACGGACACCTTGCCTTTCTTTAAAATATGTAAACACCAATTCCATTGTTTTATGTAAGATATCACCGGTATCCGCCGTACTGATTTCAAACAGCTTACGCTCCTTCAGCTTAAGCCCGTATTGCAGGAAAAAGGCAAAAGCGCAGCCCGCATATTTTTCCAGACGGGAAATACTCGCCGACACCCGGCTGCCATATAATTCCTTTACTAAAACCTCCGGCAAATCCTCCTCCCTGACAGGATATGCCAGACCCCGCAGCAGCATTTCCTCCTCGGGAGAATCCCGGTAAAGCTGCAGCAGACCGTGTATCAGCCTGTCCGCCTCCTTCCCGGCCTCTGACTGCTCCCTGTCCACTGCTTCCCCATCCACTATCTCTTCCTCTGCGTATTCTGTCAGAAGGTCAAGCAAAAGAGCAAGCCCTTCCTCTCTTGTATAGATATGACGATGCGACGCCGTCTTTTCTTCCTCCCGTACTGAAAGCTTTGGAAACACCGCACAGATTCTTGACATCAGATACGAAGGCTTCACCGGTTTGTTGTCCGACTGCAGCTTATGATAGGACAAATAAAGCTGCTTTGCGGGCTTTGTCAGCATCAGATAGAGATAAAACTGCTCCTGATAACTTCTTATACGCCCTCCCGGCGCAAGCTCTATCTCTGTTCTCAATGCATCCCTATCCCGCTCTGTCAGAATCATACCACGCTCGGAGCCCTTCGGAATCACGCCCTCATTCACATTGATTAAAAACAATACCTTGATATCCTCTATGCGGGACCGGGTAATATCGCCCAGCACCACCTGATCCAGCCCCTGCGGAATCATACCGATATCCAGCGATTTTACACCTGTCTCCAGCACTGTGTAAAAAGCCTGGGCAGACATCTGCTCCTCTCCGAGAATATCCACAAGCTTGTCAAACAACGCCATCATTTCGGGATATATCTGCTCATATACGCTGCTTTGGCTGTGCTGCCCCCGCTCTGCAAACATTCTCGCCTGAGCAGCGAATTTTTCCTCTATATGCATCTCTACAGTGAACTTGTAAACAGCCGTCAGAATATCCCTGACAGTTTTGCCTTTTCGCAGTGCGCGAAAAGCGTCCATTTCCTTCACAAAGGATTGTCTGAGTGCCTCCACCCTTGCATCGGCTGCCTCCCGCCGCCAGCCCGCCCTGCTGTGAAGATTTCTTGCCAGGGCGTAATTTTCCAAAAGCCCTGCATCGGTGAGTCCTACTCCGTCAGAATATCCTGTTTTGAGATAAGAAACCACATCCGTCAGTTGATAATCAAATGCCGTAATCCGCCACAAGGCGAGTACCCATGTGACAAAGGGATTTGTGCACATGTCCACGCTCTCGTCAATAAAATAGGGAATCCCATATTGCGGCATAATCTCCTCCGCCAGATATGTCACACTGTGTAAATCCCCGGACACCACTGCAATATCCCGGTATCGTAAACCCTCATCCATAACAAGTCTGCGAATTCTTCCCGCCACCTGGGTTATTTCATCTCTTGCCGTCCGCGCGCAAAAAGCATGAATGTCCTTAGGCTCTGCCTCCCATTTTTCATAGGGAAATACAAACAGATTCTTCTCTAAACAAGACAGCTCCGGAGATTCTGACAGCCTGGAATGTGCCCCTTCCTCCACGCCCAGAGGTGAAAGCAGCACTGCCCCTGCATGTCTTTTTGCAAGTCCGGTAATCCGGTGCAGCATTTCATATCCCATATGAAACAGGTGATGTTCCTGCTCAAACGCTGACTGCGGTGCCGGCATCGTCACCGATACACGAAGCTCACCGGCCACGGACATCAGTTTATCGAGGAGCACATACTGCAGTGGTGTAAAGCCGGTAAAGCCGTCAAAATACAAAACTGCCCCCTTAAGCTTTTCCGATTGGCATACATACCCGCTGACAAGGTCTAAAAGCTGTTCCGCCACGATATAGTGCCCGGAAATATACTCCCGGAAGCTGTCATAAACCAACAATAAATCCTGAAGCTTTAAATAAAGTATGCTGCCCTCTGGCAGCCCCTTCATGGTTCTTTCCACATCCTCCCTGTGGATACCGTACTGGAACAACTCACATATCATGGATTTCATTTCCTCATGAAATCCCGCCCTGCCCGCCGACTTGCCGAATATGGCAAGCTTGTCCTTATGCTGCTCTAACAGATAGCTGATGACCATGGTTTTCCCCACATCCTCAAGCACCTGGTCCGTCTTTACATGAAGCTCCTCAAACACGCGATAAGTCAGCCGGACAAAGCTCAGGATATCAATATCCATGACGCCGCCGTCCGGATGCATCATGGAAAGCCTCTTCTGCATCTCCATGGTAGACTGTTCAGGAACAATCATATAATAATGCCCCGCCGGGTCTAAAAGAGAGCGTTCAATCAGCTCGCTGCACAAAAAATGGGTCTTTCCCACACCACTTCTTCCATATACAATCTGTACTTTACAACCTTCCTGATTCATATTGTTTCTCCCTAGGAGCCGACCATTGCGTAGCAATTTCTAATGTCGGCGACGTTTGACTACCGAACTTATAGGCATATTTTTTCATTGCAAATAATAAAATGATAGCAAGTAATATGACAACACACTGCAAAAGGAGTAATTTTATGGAAAAAAACAAGAAAATCATTGTGCTAAAAGCCAGGGAATTCATATATACTATGATATTTGCTGCCCTGGTAATCCTGCTGATTGTCACCATCGTCTGGATGTTTTCCTCCAAAAGTGAGACAAATGAACAGGCAGACGCCGTCTATCAGCCTGGCATCTATACCGCCGGCGTAGATATCGGCAGTGCTTCCCTGAATGTGGAGGTCACGGTAGATGCCTGCAATATTACCCATGTAGGCCTAGTCAATACGGATGAATCCATCACCACTATGTATCCGCTCATACATACATCACTGGATGAAATCAATGCACAGCTCCCAAATATCCAGAGTCCTGACGAGCTTACTTTTTCCAGTGAAAACCAATATACCACTGTTATCATCAAGCAGGCAATCGCCGCCGCTTTAGAAAAAGCTGCCCTGAAATAAGCAAAGCTGCGTATCCATAAAACGCCTATTATTTTGCAGAATGTTTTTGTCCCTTTATGTTACCCCAGCGGCGGCAGCATGCCGCCCACCCGGGATGTACCATTCTCCGCCTCCGCCTTATCAGCTCTGTCAGTACATACACAGTATCAAGGCTGTCCCGAATCATATGGACAGACCGGAAAAATGCCGTCTCCCTCGGAGGTGCGTCATGAACATAGTCCAACAGATTTCCCTTATGAACCACCTCAAAGCCCGACATCAGCTCCTCCATCTGCTGCGGCGTATACCGAAATGCTTCCCTGTTCGTGGGAAGCTCCACACCCATCAGCTCCAACAAATACACCACCAATTCAGAGCAGGTATAAGATTTATAGGTTTCCAGCCCATGAAAAATCGGAAATGTCAGGGTGGAGTACAAATTATAAAGATAACCCTCCGAATCCCGTATAATCTCCCTGACTCGTCTAGCTCCCAGCATATACTGCTCCTTCGTCACCGGAATCCGGTAAATAATTACCTCTACATAATCATATTTTTTCAGTGTAAACCTCTCCGGGTATTCCCGTATCAGGCCCGCCACCACCGGCACCCGGTGATAGTGTCTGCCCATACCGAACAGATACTTAAAATCCGCATCAAAGGCAATAGAGGCATGGCTGTAGGTATCCCGTGTAATCCTTTGGATTGCCTGCCCGAATTTGCTGTGAGTCCTTGATAACATCACATATATATCGTAATTCTTTACGCCCGGCTCTTGCATGACACCTCGCCCTTTCTCTTATAAATGCTGCCGGAGGGCACATACCCCCGCACCATAGACAGCGGATAAATATTGGTATCCCTTCCAACCACGGTTCCCGGATTTAAAACACTGTTACAGCCTACCTCCACATAATCTCCCAGCATGGCGCCAAACTTTTTACAGCCGGTATCCAAATCAAAAGCATCCCCCTTGACATGCACTATCGTCTTATCCTGCTTTACATTGGAGGTAATGGCGCCTGCCCCCATATGGGACATGTAGCCCAAAATAGAATCCCCTACATAGTTATAATGGGGCACCTGCACATGATTAAATAAAATAACATTTTTTAACTCTGTGGAATTTCCCACCACACAGTCCGCTCCAATCAACGCATTTCCCCTGATAAATGCGGAATGTCTCACCTCCGTACCTGAGCTGATAATCACCGGTCCCTTGATGTAGGCAGAGGGAAAAATATTTGCCGTCCTGTGGATCCAGATATCCTCTCCCCGCTGCTCGTACTCCTCCGGTGAAAGCGTCTCTCCCAGCTCCAAAATAAAATCATGTATTCTGGGAAGGGCTTCCCATGGATAGGTAAGCCCTTCCAGCATCGTCCCTGCCATCGTCTCCTTTAAATCATATAATGCCTGAATTGTTAAACTTTTTTCCATTTTTATACACCTCTGTCTATTGCTGCTCGCTTACAATATTTCCTCTAGTTAATTCTTTTTTATTATATTGCTTCTGAAGTGAATTATGCCTTATTCCTGCCTTTCGTGCGCTTGTCGGCATAGAAGCCCGCAATATGGACAAACTGCTGCTGTAGCACGGACTGCCGATTACTGTTTTTTACGTCATTGGTCTTATCCGCCACAAAAGAGGAAAGCTTCTTCATGTAATCCTCCTCCGTTACCTCACCGTTTGCCACCATCGTCAGTCCTTTCTCCCAGCTTGCGGTAAGATTGGGCACTAACAGCGCGCCAATGGAGCAGTATACCACATCATGTATCATCTCCCCAAGCTGAGTTGGTGTAATCACCTGTGTTTTTTTATTTAAGGCCAGGTATTTATTGTTCACCAGCTTTTTGATAATCTCTGCCCTGGTAGCGCTGGTTCCGATACCGCTGCCCTTAATCTGCGCCCGCAGCTCCTCATCCTCGATGAGCTGTCCGGCATTTTCCATGGCAAGAATCAGGGAGCCGGAATTGTAACGCTTGGGCGGTGATGTCTCTCCTTCCTTTATCTCAAAGCCGGACATGTCCAAAAGCTGCCCCTTCCTCAGTGCGCCAACCGCCGCAAGCAGCACCCTGTCAACCCCTGTGCTGTTGTCATCCTCCTGCGCTGTCGCCGCATCTTTTTTCCCAAAAAAGGAATACTGCATGACAGAGAGATAACCTTCTTTGGACAATGCTTTAAAATTGGCAAACAGGCGCTCATTTCTTCTGTTCAATGTCAGCGCATATTTCTCATATTCCGCTGCGGGATAAAAGATGCTGATAAACCTTCTGGCAACCGCCTCATATACATTTTGGGAAAGCCTCGGAAGAGAGGAAAGGGCTGTGAGCCCCTGCCCCGTAGGTATAATCGCATAGTGATCCGTAATTTGTTTATCATTGACATAACGGCTCTTTGCCAGCCCTTTATATGCCTGCTGATTCATAATATTCTGCGCAAAGGAAGCCACCTTGTCATATCGGGCAAGCCCTCCGATATTTTTATATATTTCCTTAGCAACGGCGGTGGACAGCACCCTGGCATCCGTCCGGGGATATGTCACCAGCTTTTTTTCGTACAGCTCCTGTACGACCCGCAGGGTCTCATCCGGGCTAATCTTAAACAGCCTTGCACAGTCATTTTGAAGCTCAGCCAGGTTATATAACAGCGGCGGGTTTTTCTTTTCCGTCTTTTTCTCTTTTTTTTCCAGTGTGGCAGGATAAGGCGGTTCCTTATCCTCCTCTTTTAAAAAGCTAAGCAATGCCTCCGCATCCTTCATCTCCTTAAAACCATTCTCCTTATAGAGCAATGGAGATTCAAAATAGGAGGAGCCGGATACTGCCCGCCACTCCGCCTCAAAGCAAAGCCCCTTGCTGTCAGTGTGAGCGTCCTGTGTCCCGGCAGGCGCCTTTAGGGAAGCGGTTCCCACAACCCGGTAAAAGGGAGTCTTTGTAAAACCTCTTATCTCCCTCTCTCTTCTCACAATCATTCCCAGCACGCAGGTCATCACACGCCCCACAGAGATAACAGCCTTATCCTGGTTTAGAAAATTCTTTACCTGATAACCATATTTTAGCGTAAGCACCCTGGAGAAATTAATCCCCATCAGATAATCCTCCTTGGCGCGCAGATACGCCGCCGCAGACAGATTGTCATAGGCGGATAAGGGCTTTGCCTCCCGGATACCCCTTAGAATCTCCTCTTCCGTCTGGGAATCAATCCAAACCCTTCGCTTTTCTTTAGAAGCTCCAACGCCCGCCATGGCGTCCACCAGGCGATATATGTACTCCCCTTCCCGTCCGGAGTCCGTACACACATAAATACAGGAAACGTCCTTGCGATTTAGCAGACCTTTTACAATTTTAAACTGCTTTTTCACACTGTCAATCACCTGGTATTTGTAGGTGTCGGGGATAAACGGTATCGTATCCATAGACCACCGGGCAAGGGATTCGTCATAGGCGTCCGGATAGCTCATGGAAACCAGATGCCCTACGCACCAGGTCACAATCGCATCCTCCGCCTCAATATAGCCGTCATGGCTGCCGCCCTGAAGCTTCAAGGCATTGGCAAATTCCCGCGCCACGCTGGGTTTTTCTGCAATATATAAATTCTTCAAGCACTCAAATCCTTATCTGAAATAATTATTACTGCATACCAGTATACCATTGGGGGGTTATATTTGTAAAGCCGCATGCCTACTTGTAAGAATTAGAAAATCATGCTATGATAAGCCCGAATCAAAAAGATAATGATTATCATACATATGCCGCCGGTGTGGACGGCACAAGCAAAAGGAGTTTTTATTATGGCATACACCGATTATATGAAGGCTTTAAAAAAGGGAAACAAAAAATACCAAAGCCGGGTATCTAAAGGAGAGTATCCTTATCTTCCTGTATTAGACGATATATTATCCCATGCTGATATTGAATGCGAGGTCAATTTAGGCACCATGCACATTCACTTAGACCAGGTGGTGGGCACCAGTAACTATGGCAGAACTACGGCATTTGCCAGCAACTTTATGCCACTCTTGGACTATGGCTCAGAATTCAGCATCAAATGGTCTGCCCTCTGTGATGCCCAGTTAGAGGAAGGCATCCGGGATTCCATCAAAGTATATGAATACATGAACCGCTACTATGTCATTGAGGGCAATAAACGGGTCAGCGTGTTAAAATATTTTGACGCCGTCACCATCGCCGCCGACGTCATCCGAAAGGTGCCAAAGCGGACGGACGACATTGAAAATATTATCTACTATGAATTTATGAACTTTTACAAGCTGACGGAGATGACCTATCTGACATTCTCCCAGGCCGGCTGCTTTGACAAGCTCCTCGACCTGACCGGGCATGACCATGAAACGGTCTGGACCGAGGATGAGCGGATGGATTTTACTTCTTTTTATTATGCCTTTTTTAAAGAATATAATTTAAAGGGTGGGAAAAAGCTTCCCATTACCGTCGGCGATGCCCTGCTGGCATTCTTAAATGTCTATGACTATCAAACAGCCCTTGATATGTCCTCTGCCCAGATTCGCACCGCCTTAGACAAGCTGCGGGAAGAATTTTTACTGCTGGCAAAGGAGGATTCCGTAGAGCTCTTAATGAATCCCACAGAAGCGCCAAAACACAAAGTGTTAAACAAGCTGAAAACTTCTGTCCCTGCAAAGCGGCTCCGGGTTGCCTTTGTCTATGACCGGACGCCGGAGCAGTCCGACTGGATTTACGGCCATGAACTGGGCAGGTTACATATTCTGGATGTTTTTGGGGATAATGTGGAGACAACTCATGTCACCTGCCAGAATCCGGAAACGGACGGGCAGGGAATTTTAGAGGAATTAATTCAGGATGATTACAAGATTATCTTTAATACCTCCACCCGCTTTTTACAGCCCAGCTTGAAGGTCGCCATAGACCACCCGGATGTAAAAATTTTGAACTGCTCTGTGAACATATCCCACAGCGCCATCCGCACCTATGAAGCCAGGCTCTACGAGGCAAAATTTCTGACCGGCATGATTGCCGGCGCCATGGCAAAAGAGGACAGAATCGGCTACATTGCCGACTATCCGATTTACGGCGCCATGGCAAACATTAACGCATTTGCCTACGGCGCCCGCATGACGAATCCGAGAGCCACCATTTACCTTGACTGGTCTACAAAGAGAGATTACGATGTAAACGAATATTTCAGAACCCAGGGAATTCATATTATTTCCGACCAGGATTTGATTACACCTGAAAGAAGCACAAGAAAATTTGGTCTTTACAGCACGGAAGACAGCGCACCGCAGAATCTGGCAACAGCGATTTGCCATTGGGGAATTTTCTATGAAAAGCTCCTGAATACTATTTTGAGTGGTTCATGGAAAACCGAGGAGGCAACTGAGCCCGCCAAGGCGCTCAACTACTGGTGGGGTATGTCCGCCGGTGTAATTGACGTCATCTGCTCACAAAAACTTCCTGCGGGAATCAAAAAGCTGGTGGATGTTATGAAATATGCAATCTGTAACAATACCTTCCATCCTTTTTCCGGCCCACTCTATTCCCAGGAAGGGCTGGTTGAGGCATCCAGGAAGGGTTACATGACCCCCGAAGAGATTATCACGATGAACTGGCTCGCAGAAAATGTCGTAGGAGATATTCCTGTGG
>CAMWOF010000086.1 GCA_947175805.1 uncultured Clostridiaceae bacterium | reverse complement strand
GAACAGCTCCTTGAGCGCCGCCATGAATGGCGGACTCATATCCGCTCCCTTCGCAGAAAGATTCTTTGTCGCCTTCTCAGACTTTAAGTAGACGGTTACCATATGGCTGCCCCTTGCGCTGTCCAGCAGCGTCATGAGTTTTTCCTCTTTTTCCAGATAGGCAGGCTTATTCTCGCACTGTATCCAAATACGCCTGACGATATCCTCAAAGGGTACAAGCCTGCCGAGAATCAGCTTCGCCTCTGCCTCCGTCACGCTTGCCCTGCCTGTGACAAGAATCTTTTTGTCATTTGCCAACATATATCTGTATTTCTCATAGTCCTTCGGAAAGACTACCAGCTCCACGCTTCCATATAAATCCTCCAGAGACACAAAAGCCATATTCTGGTTATTTTTTGTGAGTTTCACGGTGATATTGGATATCATGCCGCCGATGGTATAGGTTTCCTGATCCTTTACCGCCGCCTCATCCGTCTCCTCGTCAATGGCAAAATCCAGACTGGACGCCGTCACATTGGCCTTTAGCAGCTCCATATCCTCCTCTAAGGGATGCCCGCTGATATAAATTCCCAGCACTTCCTTTTCGTAGGCGTATTTTTCCTCATCGGGATATTCCTCCACATCGGGCAGGCGCTCCTTGTACTGCTCCCGCACATCCTCCGCCATCAAATCAAACATGCTTACCTGACCGGAAATCTGGCTTTTCGTCTCCTTTGCATAATGGTCTAACACTGCTGCATAGCCGCACATCATCTGCCTTCTGTTCGCACCTAAACAGTCAAATGCACCCGCCTTAATAAAGTTCTCAATGGAACGCTTATTCATCTCTTTATCATACATGCGTTCAATAAAGTCTGTTAATGACTGGAAAGGTCCGCCCAGCCGCCGTTCCTCTATCAATGCCTGAATCTGATTATGCCCCACATTTTTGATGGCGGACAAGCCATAGCGGATATTGCCCCCCGACACGGAAAATCCCATCTCCCCCTCATTGATATCCGGCGGAAGCAGCTTGATATTCATCTGGCGGCACTCCATAATATACTCCGATACCTTTGTAGGTCTGTCCATGACAGAGGTAATCATGGCCGCCATGAACTCCACTGGATAATAGCACTTAAGCCACGCTGTCTGATACGCTACCACTGCATAGGCCGCCGCATGGGACTTGTTGAAGGCGTACTTGGCAAAATCCGTCATCTCATCAAATATTTTTTCCGCCACTGCCTCGCTGATGCCCCGGTTCACACAGCCCGGCACCCCCTCTGCCTCATTGCCGTAGACAAAGTTCTTTCGCTCCTTCTCCATGACATCGGCTTTCTTTTTTGACATAGCACGGCGCACCAAATCGCTTCTGCCCAGCGTGTATCCCGCCAGCGTCATTACAATCTGCATCACCTGCTCCTGATAGACGATACAGCCATAGGTAGGCTTTAATATATCCTCCAGCTCCGGTGTCTCGTAGTGCACCAGCTCCTGATGCTCCTTGCCGGAAATGTATCTTGGAATAAAATCCATCGGCCCCGGACGGTACAGGGAAATGCCCGCAATCACATCCTCTAAGCTCTTGGGCTTTAGCTCCTTCATAAAGTTTTTCATGCCCGCACTCTCCAACTGGAAGATGCCGCTCGTCTTTCCAGAGCTAATCAGCTCATATACCTTCGCATCCTCATAATCCAGTTTGTTAAGGTCAATGTCCTCCCCGGTGCGCCTTGCTGCCATGGAAACAGCATTTTGGATTACCGTCAGGGTTCTCAACCCCAGAAAATCCATTTTCAACAGTCCTAGCTGCTCAATGGTAGTCATGGTAAACTGGGTGGTGATGGCGTCCTCAGAGCCTTTAGAAAGAGGAACATATTCCTCAATCGGCCTTTGCCCGATTACCACCCCGGCAGCGTGCATAGAGGCATGCCGTGGCAGCCCCTCCAGCTTTTTTGACATATCTATGAGTCGCTTTATCTGTCCGTCCTGCTCATAAACATCCTTAAGCTCACGGTTCATCTGAAGCGCCTTGTCTATGGTAATATTCAACTCATTCGGAATCATCTTGGCAATCATATCCACCGTTGCATAGGGCAAATCCAACGCTCTGCCCACATCCCGGATAACCATCCTGGCCGACATCGTACCGAAGGTCACTATCTGTACGACCTGTTCCTTGCCGTATTTGCGCACAACGTAGTCAATGACCTCCTGACGGCGTTCAAAGCAGAAGTCCACATCAATATCCGGCATGGATACCCGCTCAGGGTTTAAAAACCGCTCGAAAAGAAGCTGATAGCGAATCGGGTCAATATCAGTAATCTCCAGACAGTATGCCACAATGGAGCCGGCGGCGGAACCTCTACCTGGCCCCACCGCAATGCCATTTTCCTTCGCATAGTGGATAAAATCCCACACAATCAGAAAATAATCCACATAGCCCATATTTTTGATGGTTTCCAGCTCATAATTCAGTCGTTCTAAAAGTGCATCGGTAACATCCGCATATCTTTTCCCGATACCCTCCATGCACAAATGCTTTAAATAGGCATAGGCGTCATAGCCCTCCGGCACATCATACTTCGGCAGCTTCTGCTCACCAAACACAATCTCTACATTGCATCTTTCAGCAATCCGCTCCGTATTTTCCAGAGCCTCTCTCGCATAGGGAAACAGCGCCGCCATCTCCTCCGGAGATTTCAAATAATACTGCCCGCCCTCATAACGCATACGGTTTTCGTCGGAGACTTTTTTCCCCGTCTGAATACAAAGCAGGATGTCGTGAGCCTCCGCATCCTCCGCCTGCACATAATGGACATCATTGGTGGCCACCAGGGGAAAACCGTACTCCTTTGCCATGCGCATGATACCTGCATTGACAGTGCCCTGCTCGGTGATGCCATGATCCTGCAGCTCCAGAAAATAGTTGTTCTCCCCGAATATTTCCCTGTGCCGCATCGCCGCTGCCACGGCGCCTTCGTAATTATTTTGACGCAGATTGACCGCCACCTCTCCTGCCAGGCAGGCGGACAGCGCAATCACTCCCTCATGAAACTGTGCCAACACCTCCATATCTACCCTGGGCTTGTAATAAAAGCCTTCGGTAAACCCTCTGGAAACAATTTTCATCAGATTATGGTAGCCGGTATCATTTTCCGCCAGCAGCACCAGATGATAATATCGCTCGTCGCCTCTTCCCGCCTCCCTGTCAAACCGGGAACCCGGCGCTACATATACCTCGCAGCCGATAATCGGACGGATGCCAGTCTCCTTGCAGGCGCGATAAAAATCAATCACGCCGTACATAACGCCGTGATCCGTGATGGCAAGGCTGTCCATGCCCAGCTCCTTTGCCCGCGCCACCAATTCTTTGATTTTACTGGAACCATCCAACAGACTGTACTCCGTATGGACGTGCAAATGTGTAAATGCCATAGTTTCCTCGTTTCTATGCTTTTTCAGATATCTGCGTAGTAAAAAAATACCTTTTTCGCATGCATTTGTCTTCGCTTTATCGTTTGTTTTTTAAAAGCTCCCTGCGGATGTAGGCAAAGGTCTTCTCCTCGCCCTCCTCGGCCAGCATATTGAGCAGCTTCTCGAGCAGCGCCCTCGTATTTTTGTGCATCGGATATTTTCCCTTGCCCTTCTGATAATATTCCAAGGGTGACCGGTCGGTATAACTCTCAGGGTGATAGGTTTTGCTGGCAGCCATGCGGTCGCAGAACATTTCTACTACATAGTTTACCGGCATCTCCATTCCAACCATTCCCTCCTCCGGGTCTGTGCTGTAATCAATCCAGTACTCCAGATGATGCTTATTCCTTCCCTTGTGGTGCAGCCACGCAGAGGTATATCCCTTATCCTCCCGCTCTGCGTTATTAGGGCTTCGGTTTCCCTGATAGTATTTTGCCCCTACCAGAAACTCTGTGGGGCTATACTTGGATAAATCGTGCAAAAGTCCTTGCTTATACAGCCCTACCTTAAAGCAGTGCTGCATCACCAGCCGTTTATGATGATTGATTGTCCTTAAATGCTGTAGCCACTTCATTCTATTTTCACGCTTCCTGTTCCCGTTAAAATATTTTATCAGTCTCTAAAAAAAATTTATCTGGCTTTCATGTTTTTCTTGATTTTTTTATTTCCATTGTGTATAATACATGAGCGTAGATGCATAGTCATGCAGCTTCAAGCTGAAATAGCTCAGTTGGTAGAGCACTTCACTCGTAATGAAGGGGTCGAGGGTTCAAGTCCCTTTTTCAGCTTTTATTTTTTATTCCACCGTATAATAAGTAAGATTCCCATCCATCAGCAGCTTCTTTTTATCGTCTAAGATGGTCACATGAAATACCGACAGCTTCCGTCCGTGGCGCATAACCCGTGCCTCACAATATACATATTCCGTGTCCCGCACCGGAAGCAGATAATTCATGGCAGCATTTACCGTGGTCACATTCTTGCCGTAGGTGATTGCCGCTATGCCGCCAATGGTATCGGCAAGCGCATAGGAGCAGCCCCCGTGCATACTGCCATAGTTATTTTTATGCTTATCCTCAAGGTGTATCCGTCCCTTGGCATATCCCTCAGAAACCTCCAATACTTCCATACCGATATATTCGCAAAAAGGATTCTTTTCTACAATCCCCAGCACATTTTCTACTGATTCCAATTCTATATCCTCACAATCATCTGTTTTTTATATCTACCTGATATTCTGTCTCAGCATAGCCGAAAATATCAAATGTATCAAAAATTCCACAAGCCATATAACGGGATATTCAAAACACCCTTGGCAAAGCTTAAATCCTCTAAGGATATGCGGATTGCCATACGGTTTTCATATTTTTTACGAAATACTTTGAGGCTCTGCGCTTTGTTTTGCACCTTGCTCTGCACATCCACGGGAATTACCTCCCCATCATCCTCAAACACCAAATCTACTCTTGCCGTTGCCCCGGATATCCAAAAATACAAATCCGATACATTACGGTTCATGGTCAGTTCCGCAATCGCGTACTGCTCCGGCAGCACACCGCTTAACACATCGTAAATGTCGTTTTCCTCCGCCATGGACTCTAACCGGCAGCCACACATCAGCCGCAGCAGCCCATGGTCGAGATGATAGAGCTCAAAAGACTTTTTGTCCACATAATCCGCAATCGGCGCATTGCCTTCAGAAATGCGGTAAATACACCTGACCAGGCCGGCATTTACCAGCCATTTTACTGCACCCTCGTATTCCCTTGCCCTAGCCTTATCATCCACATAATTATACATAAATTTTCTATTGGATTTACTTAGCTGCACAGGAATACTATCCCATATTTTCAGCACCTTACGCTCTAAAGCGTGGGGCACCATCAGCCGGATAAATGCCCTCTGCTCACTCAATATCTTTGCTATAATTCCGTCCGTATGCAGCAGGCTCTTGCATTTTACGATATCGGCAACTACCTCCGGCATGCCGCCGGTCATCATAAAACAGCTCAGATATTCCTTAATCTCATCCTTCACCTCCGCTGCAATCGGCGATATCTTCTGCTCCTCAATATGCCCGCACAAATGCTGCACCTTATTTGCGGTTAAAAACTCCTCAAAGGTCATTGGGTACATAGATATACAAGTTAAATCATCATAAAAATCCTCGCCCTCAAGCATACCCATCCAGGAGGCTATGATGCAAATTCGCATGTCAGGCCGCTGCATGGCATACGCCATAATTCCCGGCAGCGGATGCTTTAAAAACTGCACCTCATCAAATACCAGAAGCATGTCCTTGTCAAAAACAATATTCTCTGTTTTATCTGCCATATGTCGAAAACGGCTGCGCAGCTTATTTTCAATACGGTCAGCATCCACCGTTCCCTGAAACAGCCGCAAAAAATCGGACTCCTTTTCAAAATCCACAATCAAAACACGCTTAAAAAAAGCCTCTGCAAAATCCGTAACCGACCAAGTCTTCCCCACTCCCTTTGCACCCTTGACAAGAAGCACCTGTTGATTGCCTGCATGCCACGCCGCCATATCATTAATTACATTGCGATACATACCCTCTACCTCCTAGAATATTTGGCGCTGCCAAATACCAAGTCTCCCGTTCACATTTTTCTAACCAATAGCATAACATTTTTTTATCCGTTTGTAAAGAAAAAGAGACATTATCTGGCAATATCAGATATGTCTCTTTTTATGTCTGTTATTATTCTCCCGCTAAAGCCCGCTTCCTATTCGTCCTTGGTAATAGACAACATCCCGTTTTCCCCTGACGACATGAGGAAGGTAAGCCCAACCTTCTTTCTGGTGGAATTCTCTCCGGCAACATAAATCTCTCCGGTCTCCACAAGAGAGGAAGCAATATTCAGCACAACATCCTTAAACTCAAGCAACTCCCGCTTATCTGTGGAGGTGAGCTTGAACAGATACTGGTTCTTGGAGCTAATGAGCAGGATACTGTAGGAAAGATGCCTGCCCTTTGCAGTCAATATCGCGGAACCAATCATACGGGAATTCGCAATAATAATCTCCGCATTATCATCCTGCATATATTCAGTCAAAATCAGCTTATAAACCTTTAAGTATTCTTCCTCGCTGCTGGTATTTACCGGCATTTCAGCTACCGCAAACTCGGCAACGGAATCTGCCAGCTTGATTGTGCCGCCCTCGTCATTAATCTGCGCCGTACAGCTCTTTGGCACAACCAGACGGAAGAATTTGTTTTCGATTACCTTCTGGTCGCCAGACACATTCGGCAATACCAAATCATTGTATGCCATCTCTAATTTATACATAGCGCTCAAGGACGCCTGGTCACCCAACTGCGCCTTCTCCCGCAGGGAAGCATATAACTGCCGAATCTGGACTCCCAATACCGGAGAAAGGCTGATAACCTTATCAATGGCAGGCGCATAGCCCTTATCTGCAATCAACAGGTACATCTTAAGCATCTCCGCCTTGTCACAACCCTTGGCTTCCTTGTACTCGATGACCTCATACAAATATTCCTTTTCAATATCCGTATAGCCGCCGTCATAGGCCTGCTCAAAAAGCTGCACACTGAGCTTCTCTCCCTGATAGTCTTCCCGCTTTTCACGCTGTCTGTATATCTTTCCCAACTCATATGCCGCCTGCATAGCGCCAAGCTTCAATGCAATCCTGAATGAATTCTCGATATTTTTCTCATTGGCAATGAAAAATACCTGATCCTTCTTCTTAATCGCAACATCAAGCGCAGCCTGGGCATCCCCGGCCTCTACTGCGCGTTCCAATGCCTCCACTCTGGTCTGCAGATCCTCACCGTTTAACGCCTCAATATCCTTTATGTAAGCATCCGCCTCCATAATGCCATTTTCCCTGGCGCGTTGAAAATAATCAAGCGCAATCTGACCATCCCGCTTTGTCTTTAACACACCGTAATAATACAGTCGTCCAAGATAGAACGGTACCCGCTTATGATGCAGCCGGTCCGCCTCTTCATACCAGTGCTGGGCATAGCCGTAATCCTTTAGCTGCTGGTCATATATATTGCCAATCAAAAACGCCAAATCCGGATCCTTATTCGCATTAAACAGCTCCTGGGCATAGGAAATCGCCCTTTGAAGATCCCGGTATGGACTGTCCTCATCAAAATACAGCTCAATCAGCAGATAACTGGCTTTCATGCTGCCATTGCTTAATGCCCGCTTGGAAAACTCCATGGCAGATTCATAGTCGCCCATATTGTAGTGATATTCTGCTTCGCCGTAATACTGGTTCTCTTTTCTGTTAGCGCTCTGCTCGCTTAACAGCGTCGGGTTCACAAATGCAAAGGAATTACCTACCTCAAAAATAATCTCCTCGTACTGCTCAATAATATCCATTGTTGCGCAGACACAGCGGATACACGCCAGCCTATTCTGCTGTTCAAAGGCAAAGGTCACAATTCCCTTTTCCATTTCCTTGTGATAAAAAGTGGCGCAAATACCGTCTGCATACTCAGTGACATACTCCTGAATATTCATCTCCACATCAAAGGCTTCGTTATTGTAACGCAGAAAATCCTCCAGCGTACGCTTAGACTCCTTTGGCTTGCTGTCATAATTGATATAGATTGCAAAATCCCTGTAGGTTCGGCTGGGCGCATAATATTCCTCATCCGTATCCGTATTAATGCTTTTTACCCAGTCCTTTGGCAACTTATGCAGATATCCCTCTACCTCATCATGTATATATGTATACTGGTATTGCTGCTTTGCCGCTTCAATGACGCGGAAATGAGGCTCAATCCCCTTCGCCCGGCGTTTCTCTGCAATCTGTGTATAGAGCTTATCCTTTTCCTCAAACTGAAGGCTGTCTACATGGGTATCCTTATATTCCACGCGGTCCAGGGCAATCTGCCCCCTCTGGTCACCCAGATCAGCCAGCTTACGGTACCACATCTTTGCCTTATCCAAGTCCACCGGAATAATATAATCGCTTTTATTGCCATATTCATCCACGCGGTTCAGTCCGTTCTCATGAATCTCACCCAAACGCAAAAATGCAGCCTTCACGCCTGCGTCTGCCGCCTTTTCAAAGGAAGTCAGCGCCTTGCCGAAATTCTGCATATCAAGGTACATCTCTCCCACCTTGTAGCATATATCCGCTTCCTCTGTCAACGTATAATAGCGCTCCAGATATTTTGCGGCCCTTGCAAGGTCCTGATTCACCTTGGCATTTCCGTACTTTCCCGTCTCATACATCTCTGCAAGAATCTTCAGGGAGTCACTGCCATATTTTTTATATTCGGGATCCACCATGCCTATATCGGCAATGGACTCTAAGGATGCTACCGCTTCCACGGATACACCATGTTCAATCAAATCATTCGCTTTATTAAATTGTAGTTCCACGTTATTCACG
>CAMWOF010000085.1 GCA_947175805.1 uncultured Clostridiaceae bacterium | reverse complement strand
CGCTCTGCCAGCGTATTCGCCAAATCCTTAATGTCAGCATCACAATTTTTTAATACATGTAATTTGATAAGCTCCCGCTTTTCAATTGCCTCTGCTACCGATGCAGTCAATTCCGGCGTCAGAGAGGATTTTCCGATATTGATAATCGGCTCTATTTTCATTGCCATACCCTTTAAGTATGCCCGCTGCTTACTGGTCATATGAACCCGTTCCTCCTATCATTCTATATCATATATGCGTTTAAAATTATTTGTAATACTCAAATTCAAATCCATACATCCGCACCGTATCGCCGTCTACAATGCCCAATTCCTCAAGCTTCGTCAAAATGCCGTTCTTTTTCAAAAAATTCTGGAAAAACTCAAAGCCCTTTTCGGATTCTAAATTGGTGTAGCCCAGCATTTTTTCAATTCTGGGGCCCTCAATAACATATACATTTTCCTTTTCATCCCTGTATACTTCAAAAGGAAGCACTTCTCTGGTAAAGTCAGGGACATATTCCTGCGCAAACTCGATCACCGTATCCGGTGCATCTGCTAACATCTGGTTTACATGCCATAACAGCTCCTTGACGCCCTCTCCGGTAACTGCCGACATCGGAAATACCCGGATGCCTTCCGGCTCGAATTCCTCCCTTAACAGCTCTAATACCATCTCTCTGTCCTCCGGAGACATGACATCCATTTTATTGGCAGCAATGACCATAGGCCGGCTTGCCAGCTCTTCGTTGTACGCCTTTAGCTCGGTATGGATGGCGCGGATGTCTGCAATGGGATCCCTGCCCTCCGTAGAAGCTGCATCCACCACATGCAGCAATACCTTTGTCCGCTCAATATGGCGCAAAAATTCATAGCCCAGACCTACACCCTCGGAGGCGCCTTCAATGATTCCAGGGATATCTGCAATGACAAAGCCCTGCCCTTCTCCCAAATCTACCACACCCAGATTTGGGCTTAAGGTGGTGAAATGGTAATTGGCAATCTTCGGCCTGGCATTGGTGGTTCTCGATAAAAAGGTGGATTTCCCTACATTGGGAAAGCCTAACAGCCCCACATCTGCAATGACCTTAAGCTCTAAGGTGACCCAAAGCTCCTGGGCGTCCTGTCCCGGCTGCGCATATTTCGGCGCCTGCATGGTAGAGGTTGCATAATGCTGATTTCCGTTGCCTCCATGTCCGCCCTTTAATAAGACCACAGGCTCCTTTTTATTGGACATATCCAAAATTACCTTGCCAGACTCTGCGTCTTTAATCACCGTTCCCGGCGGAACCTTTAATGTGATGTCTGCACCGTTGGCGCCATGCTGTTTTTTCTTGTTGCCCGGCTGTCCGTCCTTTGCACAGTATTTTCTGACATGCCGAAAATCTACCAGCGTATTCAGCCCTTCATCCACAACGACAATCACATCGCCGCCGTTGCCGCCGTCGCCGCCGTCCGGTCCTCCATCCGGCACATAAAGCTCCCTCCGAAAGCTCACATGGCCGTCGCCACCCTTTCCTGAACGGATATATATTTTGGCAAAATCTGCAAACATCACTCTCACCTCTCTTTTTACACTCTAAAATGGGCTTTTTATAAAAGAAAAGACCGGAATAATATAATATCATTCCGGCCATAAGCATTACTCGTTAGAAGCAACTGGGTAGATAGAAACAACTTTCTTGTTCCTGCCCTTTCTCTCGTAACGGACTACACCATCTGACATTGCAAATAAGGTATCGTCCCCACCGCGCCCTACATTCACACCCGGGTGAATCTTGGTGCCGCGTTGTCTGTATAAAATGTTACCAGCCTTAACAAACTGTCCATCCGCTCTCTTCGCACCTAATCTCTTTGCTTCAGAGTCCCTGCCGTTTTTGGTGGAACCCACACCTTTTTTATGTGCGAAAAACTGAAGATTCATGTTCATCATTGTAATTACACCTCCTTACAGTGTATTTTCACATAATCCGTCCCATAGTCGTTGGAAATGCCCTGACACCCAATCAAGAGTGCTTTGAGCAGCAATGCGGTATCCTGCGATACGGAATCTGTAAGCTGTAGCTCTATCAAACCGGTATCTGCATCTGAATCTATCGTAAAGCGATCATCGGTTAATTTATCAATACAGTTTACCGTATTGATAACAAGCGCCGATACCCCGGCACATACCACATCTTCTCCCGCCTCTGCATATTCTGCATGTCCGATGAAACGGAATCCGCAATATCCATCCTGCCTGTTTTTATAAAACGTAACCTGTATCATGGCTTATGCGTTGATTGCTTCGATTTTAATCTTCGAATAGTTCTGTCTGTGACCCTGCTTTTTATGGTATCCGGTCTTTCTCTTGTACTTGTATACAGTAACCTTCTTACCCTTTACGTTCTCAACTACAGAAGCCGTAACAGATGCCGCTGCCACCTTATCGCCGAAGAGCAGCTCGCCATCCTTGTTCACAACGATGACATCCTCTAAAGTAACCTTCTCGCCTGCTTCTGCGCCAAGCTTCTCAACTAAAATGATATCACCTTCAGCTACCTTGTACTGCTTTCCGCCTGTTGCTACAATTGCGTACATATCGGTATCCTCCTTTATCATTACTCGCCAGCTATGGTGATGCCTGACGGCATGCTTTTCATATAAAACCTCGCTGTGCGGCACACTAGAATATATTAGCATTTTGAATTGAGATTGTCAACCAAAAGTTTTGCAATTTACCGTAATTTGCCGCAATTTACCGCAATCTACTGCAGAATCTGCTATTCTAGCGATTTTCTGACCTTTTTCCGCGTCAGCTCCACCAGCCCCAGACCTGTTGTGTCAATGTAATTGGTTTTTACCGAATCCTTTGCAATCTCCTCCTTCAACACCTGAATTAATCTTTCCTTATGCTCTGCGGAATCCATGTTGATGAAGTCGATTAGTATCATGCCGGAAAGATTGCGGAGCCGGATTTGATAGGCGCATTCTCTGGCAGCCTCTGCATTAATCTTAAAAAAGTGCTCCTCCATGTTTTGTTTTCCAATGGCTTTTCCAGTATTGACGTCAATCACTACCATTGCCTCCGTCTGCTCGATGACAAGATATGCGCCGGATTTTAGCCATACCCGCTTATTTAAGGCATGCTCTACACTGCGGGAAATATTGTAGGCGGTTGACAGGGAAACCGTATCCTCATACAAGGTCAGCTTCTGCTTCGCCACCTCATCATAAAGCTCAAAATACTCCAGCAACTGGTCGTAAACAGCAGGCTGGTCAGTGATAATCTGCTCTAAGTTTTCGTTACAAAAGTTATTTACCTGTTGTAAAAAACCGTTGGGAACATGAAACAAACACTGTCCCGGCGTTCTGTACACCGCACTGTCCATAATTGTTTTAAATTGCTCCTGGAGCATATGGAGCTCTGCCTCAATGCTTACTGGTGGTGCATCCTGGGCATTTGTGCGGATAATTACGCCAAAAGCGGGGTCAAGCTTATCAGAAAACAACTGCTTTAATGCTTTGCGCTTTTCCGGGTCCTTAATCTTAGTGGATATACAGATATTGCCCGCTTCCAGCGTAAGCACCAGATATTTTCCGGGAAAGGTCAGCCTGGAAGATACCTGAGGCGCTTTCGTCTTGATTCCGTCCTTTACTATCTGAACTAAAAGATCATCTCCGCAGACCAGCTTATTATTCCTTTTACTGTTGAGAAAAATGGGGTGTTCATCCCGCATGGAAAAATATGCAAGCGTATGCTCCCCCAGTTCCACAAAAGCGGCATTAATGTTTTTGACAATATTTTTCACCTTGCCCACATAGATATTGCCGACTGCGCTGTTCTCTCCATCGAAAAACAGCTCTAAAAGCTTGCCGTCCGCAAAGACGCTCATCAGATTTCTATCCTTATATTTTGTAATTACAATTTTGTTTCCCGCCATTTTCATTCCCTATTCCGCAAAAAGTTTACATAATAATTTTATTGTATTTATAATGAATCTGATACCTATGCAATGAACTACATTGTATTTGGTTTTTGCCAAAATATATTTTAGGCCAGAATATCCCCCGCCGCTGCCAGTGAAATCAGCTCTCCCTGTTCTCCGTCCATATAGGTCTCCAAGCGATGTACCTGAAAGCCAAAGGGATCGTAGGAAATGCCCAGGAAATTGCAGTATGCCTCCATCACAAGCTCTGGCTTTAAATTAGCGATGCTGCCGGTGGCAAGCTTCATATAAAATGATTGGGCAGCGCTGATATGCGCCTCCAATATCATACCTCTGATATCCGTTAGCTGCTCGCTCTTTTTTGTCTTTTTTATAATCTCAATCTGCTTCTGTTCCAGAAAATCCTGAAAATGCCCAAAAAGCCGGTCAGTCTCCGTCGCATAATAGCCTGACCTGACACTGACAAGATAGTCTGAGGCGGATACCACCGCCATAGCGGTCTTTGCCTTGTCCGGAAGCAGCCGCACGTCCAATACCCGCATATCCTCCGCCATAACTGCATTTAGCCGATTTACCATGTCCTCGGTGGTGGTGGCAGAGTGAAACTCCCCGTCAAAATACTCTCCCTCACTGGTAACACCAAGTCCTAAGGGAGCGGCAAAGGTAATGAGCTGATGGGGGTTAAAGCCCTGGGAATAGGCAACGTCAAGTCCTGCACGCCTGATTGCCTTCTGGAAGTAACGCATCACGTCCAGATGTCCGATAAATTTTAGCCTGCCGGTTTTCGCATACTTAATTCTTAGCTTCAATACAGACGCCTCCTCCCCATTTTGCCACGCCGCAGCCGCTGCAGGACATGCGGCAGTTTGGCGTCATCCTGCCTTCCTTGGCTCTGTGCCACTCCTCAAGCAGAAACCGTTTTGTCACGCCGATATCGATAAAATCCCATGGGAACAGCTCGTCCTCAGCACGCTCCCTTGTGAGATAGAATTCGGGATCTAAATTGTGATTTTCAAAAGCCTTCATCCATCGCTCGTGGGAGTAAAACTCAGACCATGCATCAAAAATACCGCCGTTTTTATATACCTCAAGGATGACTGGGGCAAGCCGCCGGTCTCCCCTCGCTAAAATTCCCTCCAGCAGGGACACATCTGCAGAGTGGTAGGTAAAGCGTAGCCGCTTTTTGTTTAACTGCTCCCGGAATCTGTCCTTGACAAAATGCGCTTTTTCCTGAAAACTCTCCATGGTATCCATAGGCGCCCACTGAAATGGCGTAAAGGGCTTGGGCACAAAAAATGATGCGCTGGCGGTAATCGACACCGGACCGCCTGTTCTCTCCTCCTTGGGAACCGTATCATAGTAGACTTCTGCAATCCGCTCCGACAAATCGGCAATCCCCGCAATGTCGTCGTAGGTTTCAAAGGGCTGGCTCAACATAAAATAGAGCTTGACCTTATTCCAGCCGCCAAGAAACGCCTGCCTGGCACCCTCTATAATATCCTCCTCGGTAAGCCCCTTGTTAATGACATTTCTCTGCTTCTGGGTGCCCGCCTCTGGCGCAAAGGTCAGACTGGTTCTCCTGATATCCTGCACCTTGCTCATGACGTCTAAGGAAAAGGCGTCAATACGAAGAGATGGAAGGGAAATATTGACCTTGCGCTCTCCCATTTCCTCAATTAAAAAATTGAGAAGCTCAGGAAGCTCCGTAAAATCACTGGAGCTCAGTGAGCTTAAGGAAATTTCCTCATGCCCTGTATTTTCAATTATCTCTACCGCATAGCGCTTCAAATCCTCCAGACTACGGTTCCTTACAGGACGGTAAATCATGCCCGCCTGACAGAACCGGCAGCCCCGGATGCAGCCCCGCATCACTTCCAGAACTGCCCTATCCTGAGTAACCTTGATAAAAGGCACTAAAGGCTTTTCCGGGTAGGTGGCGTCAGACATATCCATGACCACCTGCTTTGTAATTTTTTGCGGTATGTCCTCATATTTGGGGGTAAAATTTGATATTGTCCCGTCCGGGTGATAGCCCACATTATAGAGCGATGGTACATAAATCCCCGGAATTTTGGCGGCTTCCCGCAAAAATGCAGCTCTATCCCAGACATTTTTCCGGCATTCCTTATACAAATCCAGCAGTGTATCGTATACCACCTCACCCTCGCCGATATAGAACATGTCAAAAAAATCCGCTATGGGCTCCGGATTATAGGTGCAGGGGCCGCCACCGATAACAATGGGATCATCCTCGGTCCGTTCGCTTGCCCAAAGAGGAATACCGCTTAAATCCAACACCTGTAAAATATTTGTGTAACACATTTCATATTGCAAAGTAATTCCAAGGAAATCAAAAGCTTTTATCGGCGTTTGGGATTCTAGTGCAAACAGAGGAATTTTCTGCTCCCGCATCACCCGGTCTAAATCCACCCAGGGAGAATACACCCGTTCACACCAGGTATCCGCCCGCTTGTTTAGCATATCGTACAAAATCTGAATTCCAAGATGGCTCATGCCAATTTCATATACATCCGGAAAGCACATGGCAAAACGGATATCAACCTGGGATAAATCCTTCTTGACATGGTTGATTTCTCCGCCGATATAGCGTGCCGGTTTTTCAATTGTCATTAATATCTCATCTGATAAAGCTAATTTCTCCATTTTACCCCTGATGTTTCTTATCTAAATAATTCCGTCAGCCAATTGATAAAATCACTGTTCTCTACCTTCTCATATGCCTCCGTCAATGCAGGATTGGATGTGACTGCATCGCTGATGACTGCGACATAATCATGGGAGCTGTCCAGATAGTCTACCGCAAAAAACAAGACAAGCAGGCTAAAGAGGAAGAGAAAAAAATGATGCGCCCCCCTGGATGCAGCGGGCGGATAGTTCTCCCTTGCATAAATTACAGCACCCGTCCGGTTGTATAGTGTATTCTGCTCGGAAATCGCCCGCTTTCTCATCTGTTCAATCAGCTCCTGCTGCTCCTTTGGATCCATATGGTTTCACCTTAAAATCTCATTGTTACAATATATGCCCAAAGCCTGAAAATCATACAAGCCGGAGGAAAAGTATTGCAGAAGCTTTCAGAGCCATGTCACCCAAAAAATTATTCAAAGCTGACCTTATAGAAATTCTTCTTTCCCTTTTTCAGTATGAGGTAATCCTCACCCTTTAATGTCTCTTCTGTAATTTTATAGAAAGGATCCGTAATACGTTCGTCATTAATGCTGACACCGCCCTGGGTCACATTTCTTCTTGCATCTCCATTAGTAGTACAGAGTTTGGTTTCCACCAGCACCTTCAAAAGCCCCAGCCCCTCGGCAAGCTCTGATTTGGCAAATGTAATGCTCGGCATATCCGCACTGACACCGCCTCCGGCAAATACTGCACGGGCAGCCTCCTGTGCTTTCTTTGCTTCTTCCTCCCCATGGACGATTTTAGTAATCTCATATGCCAGAACTTCCTTGGCTTTGTTAATTTCCGCATCCTTTAAGGCACCCAGACGGCGTACCTCCTCCATCGGAAGAAATGTCAATAAGCCGAGGCATTTTTCCACGTTGGCATCCTCCGTATTTCTCCAATACTGGTAAAACTCATATGGAGAGGTCTTTTCCGGGTCAAGCCATACCGCACCTTTCATTGTCTTTCCCATTTTTTTGCCGTCAGATGTGGTGAGCAGCGTAAATGTCAGACCAAAAGCAGGGTCCTTTGCCAGCGTCTCTCCCGGATGGGCCGCAACCTCTTTCCTGCGGATTAAATCAGCGCCAGCTAAGATGTTTGACCACTGGTCGTCGCCGCCCATTTCCACCTTACAGCCGTACATCTGATTCAGCTTATAGAAATCATACGCCTGCATCAGCATATAATTAAACTCAAAAAATGTAAGCCCATTCTCCATGCGCTGCTTATAACATTCTGCGGTCAGCATGCGGTTTACGGAAAAATGCACGCCGATTTCCCGCAAAAACTCGACATAATTTAACTGGGAAAGCTGTTCCTTAAAGCGGTTCGCATTGTAATCAATCGTCTCCCTTGTCATCATGGAACGCATGTCCGATTTGCCCGAAGGGTCTCCAATCATCGTGGTGCCGCCGCCAATCAAGGCAATCGGAGTATGCCCATGCTGCTGCATATGCATCATCGCCATAATCGTAAGGAAATGCCCTACCGTCAGACTGTCTGCCGTGGCATCAAAGCCGATATAAAATTTTACCTTTTCCCTGCCAAGCAAATCCCTTAGCTGCTCGTCATGGGTTGTCTGGGCGATAAACCCTCTCTCTTTAAGTACGTCATATACATTTTCCATTTTTCTGTCTCCTTATAATTTTATAAAATTATTTATCTATCTCTAATTCTTAAAGCTGTGAATCGGCGCCGGAATCCGCCCTGTTCGCTGTATAAATGCATCACAGGAGAAGGAATTGACCGGCATAATTGGCGCATATCCTAGCAGGCCGCCAAACTCCACGGTTTCGCCTACGCCCTTGCCGATGACCGGAATGATTCTGACTGCCGTTGTTTTTTGATTCACCATGCCAATCGCCATCTCATCTGCAATGATACCGGATATGGTAGTCGCTTTTGTATCTCCGGGAATGGCTATCATATCCAGGCCTACGGAGCACACACAAGTCATAGCCTCTAACTTCTCCAATGTCAATGCCCCTGCGCTGACCGCATCAATCATCCGCTGATCCTCGCTAACCGGAATAAATGCCCCGGAAAGACCGCCCACATAGGAGGACGCCATAACGCCGCCTTTTTTCACCTGGTCGTTTAACAGGGCAAGCGCCGCTGTGGTGCCCGGCGCACCGGCATACTCCAGTCCAATCTCCTCTAAAATCTCTCCTACGCTGTCACCGACTGCCGGTGTCGGGGCAAGGGAAAGGTCGATGATGCCAAAAGGAACCTGCAGCCGCTTAGAAGCCTCCTGAGCCACTAATTGACCGACTCTTGTAATCTTAAATGCAGTCTTTTTAATCGTC
>CAMWOF010000084.1 GCA_947175805.1 uncultured Clostridiaceae bacterium | reverse complement strand
CAATAAACCCGGCCGCAATGTGGTCAATCAACATAGTAACTATGGCAAGCATTTTCAGAGTGCTTCCAGGAAGCCCTGCTTCCGTTTTTTCCGTCTGCTGCTCCGACATCTGCCTATCTGTCTCATTTTTCATAGCTTCATCTATCCTCAATTCTTCACTTTTGCAAAATGTTATCATTTATTATACACATTTTCAATAAAATCACAAGGGTTAGCAGTTTTGTCTCCCGCTCCCAGCCTTGCCAGGCAGGAATCATAGTTCTTCATGTGCACAGAAAAATCATTTTGACAATTCCTTGACATTCCTGTGATATAATAGCACTAATGAACGAGAGCAAGTGTGGATTATTACGATGATATAAAATCCCGAGGGGAGCGTGTTTGTTATGTCATATAAGCTTTTAATTGTTGATGATGAGAAGATGCTCACAGACCTTTTACAGGAATATTTAAAAAATGAAGGGTATCTGGTTTATACAGCTAATAATGCAGCGGAGGCATTGGAGAAGCTTGGTGTCAATCCGGATTTAATATTATTGGATATTAACATGCCGGAGGTTGATGGGTATCAGCTTTGCAGGGAAATCCGCAGTCACGTAGCGTGCCCGATTTTATTTTTGACGGCGAGGATTGCAGAGCAGGATTCGGTCAATGGTTTTGCAGTGGGGGGAGATGATTATATTACCAAGCCTTTTAGGCTGCATGAACTGACAGCGAGAATTGCCGCCCATTTGCGAAGGGATGCCAGAAGCCGGCAGTCATCCAGAGTTGTAGCCTCTAACCATCTCATTGTAAATCTGTCAGAGCGCAGCGTTTTTTTTCAGGAGCAGGAGCTGGTATTCTCCAAGAGGGAATTTGATATTATAGAGTTTTTAATGACCCATGCGGGACAGGTATTTGACAAGGAAAGGATATATGAGGGAGTTTGGGGATATGAAGCAGAGGGAGACAGTGATGTAATTAAAGAACATATCAGAAAAATCAGAGCAAAGATAAAAGCTGTGACAGAGGAAGAATATATAGAGACTGTGTGGGGAGTGGGGTATAAATGGAGACATTAAAAAATAAAATTCACAATCTGCCCCTGCAAAAGGCATTTGTTCTGGCTGTTGTGGAGACAATGCTTGTGGTTGTGGGTGTCTCTGCTATTACAATCTGGGGCTGTGTATCCTTCAGACACTTTTTGCTGCCGGAATCTAATTTAGTATATCTGACGATAGAATCTACTTATGCAAATGGCCAAAAGATAGAGGAAACGGTTTTGATGTATCTGGATGATGAAGCAACAGAAATGCCCCGCCTGGTAGCAGAAGAAGATGACCAAGAAGTGGAGCAAGAGATTCCATTGGACACAAAATATGCGATTACAAAGGTGGAAAATAGTTATACAGCATTGACACCAAAGCGCAAGCTGGCTTATATGGCGGCAGGCGTGGCAATGATTTTACTTCCCCTGTGTTATTCTTTGGTGGGAATTTTGCTGTGTGGATACCGGTTTTATAGAAGAAAGCTTGAGACACCGATTCATATGCTGTCTGAGGCCTCGGATAACATTATGGAACAGAATCTGGACTTTCATATCCGATATGACAATGAGGATGAAATGGGGCATCTTTGCCGTTCCTATGAAGAAATGCGGCGGAGGCTGTATGAAAACTATAAGAGACTTTGGCATATGCTGGAGGATCAGAAGCTGTTGCAGGCATCTGTGGCGCATGATTTGAGAAATCCAATTGCTATCATAGAGGGTTATACGGAATATCTGCAGATACATCTTGATAATGATAAGATGTCCAAGGAGGAGCTGGTAAAAAATATCGGCAATATAGATGCTGCTGTCAGGCGGTTAGAGCGTTATACAGAATCTGTGCGGGAGCTGAATCATATGGAGGAAATCGATATCAGGCCAGAGACCGTTAATGTGAAGGATTATTATGCGAAGCTGAGAGCAGATTTTGTGATGCTGGCGGAGCAGAAGAGCATTCAGCTTATGATGCCGGAACCGGAGATGGAAGCTGGTGTTTCGGATACGGTAAAGCTGGATATACAGGTAGTCTATCGCATTTTGGAAAATATACTGCAAAATGCACTTCGCTTTGCAAAAACTAAAGTGACAATCTCTGCTGCTGTTTCTTCGGACAGGCTTTGTGTACAGGTTATAGATGATGGTCCGGGATTTTCAGACCGCATAATAAAAGGAGACAGCTATTTCGCTGCAAAGGAGGCGGAGGATGGACACATGGGTATGGGAATTGCCATATGCCGGATTCTCTGCCGAAAACATGGAGGCAGTATTTCCTTATCTAATCAGGATGTGGGAGCCTGTGTGAAAATAATAATAGGATTTTGACAAAATATTGACGATTATCAATTAAGATCTTCTTGTTAAGAAAAACAAGGAGGTCTTTTTTATGTTGAAAATTTTCAAGTGTTGTTTATATTGGTGTCTGGTTTATTGCTGTCTCTTTTTTCTATCAGGGTGCAGCATGACTGTGGAGCAGGAAAATACGGATACAAAAGCTGTGCAGGAGGATGAGGTTGGGCAGGAGGATGGCACTGCATGGGGAAGTG
The DNA here is from genome assembly GCA_947175805.1 of uncultured Clostridiaceae bacterium. Lineage (GTDB taxonomy): Bacteria > Bacillota > Clostridia > Lachnospirales > Lachnospiraceae > RGIG6919. The sequence continues at coordinate 6,336 of CAMWOF010000084.1, read as the reverse complement.
GGCAGGAGGTACAGACAGGAGATGCCAGTGACAAAAGCAAGACACGGGTAACGGGACTTACTATGGCGAATCCCACAGGTGAAATGCATCATTGTAATACAGAGGATGGCTATTATTATATTACGGAATCTTCCGAGGAACTAAAGGATGGAGCTTACGGCTATCATCTGATGTATGTGGATTTTGCTACCCGGCAGGAAATCTATCTTTGCAGCAATGCAGAGTGCAGCCATGATACACCAGACTGCAGTGCGGTTTTTGATGCTGAGGAGTTTGGACATGATTCTTGTCTGTTTATTTATGGGGATAGGCTCTATTTATTGAGCAGGGACTATGATATGGATGGGTCGATGAGCATGAATTATATTGGAGATGACACTGCCGTTTTGCCAGAAAAACTATGTGCAACCCTGTATTCCATGAATTTGGACGGTTCTCATCGGGAGAAGGTTTATACCTTCGACAGTAAATATACAGTGGAAGACAGAATCATGACGGATGAACAGGGGATTTATGTGGTGGAAAAAATATTGAGTACAGAGCAGAAGGAGAACAATACCTATACAACATCTGCCCAATCCGCACTTGTGCTTATAGATGTGAACACCGGTACTGCAAAAGAGGTGTGCTCTCTGGATATGCAGGATGGTATCAGACGCAATATTATGGGCTGTTATGGTGAATATCTGGTGCTTTTCAGTACGAGATATGACAGGGAGCTTTCTCCTGAAGAGGAATTTGATGATGCAATATGGAAAGAAGCCTATGCCACTTCCCAGTCGGTTTATGAAACACTGTCTGTTGAAACGGGAGATATCAGGACGGTAAAATCCGTTTCAAATGCAAATATACACAGCAGCGCCATAAAAGATGATAAGCTGTATCTTGGCATAGAGGGGACGGGAAGTATACAGGAGGTAAATCTGACAACCGGAGAGGAGAGGAAGCTTGCTGATGTTAAATGTAATGATATTCACTATGTCACGGATGAAGCAGTGTGCTGCTTTGATTATGGCGGAGACCATACCATGTATAGTGTTAAGCTTGACACCGGAGAGGTATTACATTCCGGGCTGGTAAATAAAAGTCTCGGCTGGGCTCTGGAGCTTCTTGGTGAGACCCGTGACAGTATGCTGGTTGTCTATGATTATGACGCTACACCTGCCGGTGATGATTCCTATGAAATCAATCAATATAAAATGGCACTCATTGCAAAGGAAGATTTATATCAGGGAAGGGATGCATTCCAAGCGATACAGATGATTAGCTCCGGGCAGTAGTGAAGGTGTGTCTGATTTGAGAAAGAAGGGAGATGAAGAAATATGCTAAAGCTTAGGGAAATCAGTAAAAGCTATGGCAGTAAACAGGCCCTTTCAAGTGTGAGTCTGGAGCTTACCGAGGGAATATACGGTCTTCTTGGACCGAATGGTGCAGGTAAATCTACGCTGATGAATATTATTACCGGAAATCTGCGTCCGGACACCGGAGCTGTAATGTGGGAGGAAGAGGAGATAAGATCTCTGGGCGTGAAATATCGCAGTATTCTGGGATATGCGCCCCAGCAGCAGGGGCTTTATGATGCATTTTCAGGACGGGATTTCTTAAAATATATGGCAGTGTTAAAAGGGATTTCACGAAAACACATCAGGGAAGAGGTGGACAGGGTATTGTCTTATGTAAATTTGCAGGAAGCAGCAGATTCTGCAATCGGAACCTATTCCGGCGGAATGAAACAGCGGATTTTGATTGCACAGGCAGTAATGGGAAATCCCGGTCTTATAATCTTAGACGAGCCCACGGCCGGCTTGGACCCCAAGGAGAGAGTGCGTATCCGGGAAAAGATTAAAGAAATTTCCAGAGAGAAAATTATTTTGGTATCTACCCATGTGGTATCGGATATTCAGAGTATTGCAAAAGAGATTATTTTGCTGAAGGAAGGAACCGTAATTGATCAGGATACAGTGGATGCTCTTTGTGGAAAATACAAGGGGGCAGATGATTTAGAACAGGTATATATGCACATTTTTGGAGAACAGGAGGGAGAGGAAAATGCTTCGACTGACAGTCTATGAGCTGGCGAAAATCTGGAGGAAGCGCAGTTATCTTGTGGCGGTAATGTTATTACTGTTATGCAATATATTTGTACTCTGGTATCAAAATCTACCGGGAGAAGTGGATGCATCTTTTTCTTCCCTCAAAGCATTTCAAAGGGATATTTCGGGTATGTCCGCATCAGAGCGGAGTGACTATGTCAGGACATTAAAGGAGACAATGGACGGCGTGCTTCATGTGCAGCAGGTTCTGACTTTGCGCTCCATAGGAGGGGAAATGGGGCAGGAGCTTCTAAAGCAGGAGCTGGCACAGCATCCCGGCATGTTTGAGGCGTATCGGGAATGCTATGAGAGCGGTGCATATTTAAAGTATACAGATAGCTTAGAGGCGGAGAGCAGCTTTATAGACGGGCTGTATGAAGAGATGGAGAAGGTGTCGGATTATAATGTATATTTGCAGGAGGTACAAAGCAATAAGGATAAGAAAGCGGGTATTTCTATTTTTCAGAAGGAGGAGACAGATGGTTTTACCGGTCGGAATCTGCAGCAAAGTGCAGCGGATTATAAAAATCTGACAGCAAAAGACGTGCTGTGGTATCCGGCAAAGCCTGTCAAGGCAGCTATGGAAGGAGGGGTATCCGATGTACTGTTGTTTCTGTTGCTTTGTCTGTTTGTGGGAGGACTGATTACAGAGGAAAAAGAGAAGGGGTTGTTTTTCGTTACGAGGATTACAAGGAATGGTATTTGGCAAGACATCATTGCAAGAATTGCTGCCCTCTTTATTAATTGTTTTTTGCTGACAATCTTATTTTATGGTGCCAATCTTTTGTTTGTGGGATGTAGTGCAGGCTTTGTTGATTTTATGGTTCCACTGCAGTCACTGGCGCCATATATGGAGAGTTGTCTGTCTGTCACAATTCTCGAATATATATGTCTTTCGGTGGTTACAAAAGCAATGGTCATATTTATCATGGGACTTCTTCTGGTGCTGATGTCCATTTGCAGCTGTAAGCGTTTTGTACCGTATTTTGCAGCATGTATTGTATTTGCAGTAAGTTTTTGTCTGTATACATGGATTCCGGCATACTCAGATTTTAAGCCCTTTAAATATTTGAATGTGTTTGGACTTCTAAAGACAGGGCAGATTTATGGCGGTTACCTGAATATGAATCTGTTTGGCTATCCGGTGAGACGTCTGAATCTGACATGGATAGTCATTATAGCATGTATGCTGCTTGGAGTTTTGTTGTCGGCAGCAGCTTTTGCAAGAGGAAAAAGGCTCTGGATGGAAGGGGCACAGACAGGGAAAGCTTTTTCTTCTGTATCTCGTTTGAAAGCAAAGGTAAAGGGATTGCTTGGTGACAGATGTCATGGGCTGCTGTATTATGAGGCTTATAAGCTCTTGATTATCCAGCATGGTCTCCTTGTTCTTCTAAGCGGTGCGGTCTGGCTGATAAGCGGCACATTATCCGTTCACTATTCTTCTTCTGCCCAAGAACAATATTATCGGGATATCATGCTGGAGCTTGAGGGAAAATTAACTGATGAGAAGGCAGCTATGATAGCGGCAGAAGAAAAAAGGTATGAGGATGCATTTGCAAAGATTGAGGAAATCGATAAAATGATTTCAGAAGGAGAAATCACCGAGATTGCAGGTGAGGATTTAAAGCAGCCATGGTATTTAGAGACTGTTTTTTATCCATCATTTCAAAGAGTGCTTTCACAGTATGAGACTGTAAAAAATGATGGTGGGAGCTTTGTATATGACACAGGCTACCGTTATTTGTTTGGCATGTTGGATAATCGTTTTTTCAGCCAGTTTCTTATACTCACTCTGGTTTTGATACTGGCGTTTGGCAATGTAATGACCATGGAATATCAGAAAAAATCATGGAATCTGCTTTCTGCCACAAGGGTAGGAAGAGGACAGATTATGATAAAGAAGGGCATGGTATGTGTATTGGCGTCATGTACTTTGCTGCTCTGTATGTGGGTTGTGAGAGTATTTCATATTGTGGAGAGTTTTCCCCTGCATCATGGGTTGGAGCCAATGGCACATATTTATGGTTATCATGGCAGTTTGCAGGGGCTGCCGATTATTGCCTTTTTATTAGCTGCTATGCTTACGCAGATAGCTGTGGCTATTTTTATTTCCGGGATTATTTATGGTATTTCTTCAAGATGTAAAAGCTATTTTCAGACCTTGTTTTTCTCGTTTCTTTTGCTGTTGGTGCCACTGATTTTACAGAGTCTTAAGGTAAAGGCGGCAGGTTGGTTTTCTTTATATGGATTGTATCAATGGATGAGTAAGTAGCAGGATTGGGGCGCTGTACTTTCCGTAGTTACTGTATCAAAAAGTTGTAAGCAGGTGTTACACAGAGACTTAAAAAGCATCTACGGCATTGTAAAAACTCACCAAATATGTTATCATTTTTTCATAGTGCAAAGGGGCTGTACCATGGAAAAAATCGTCTATTTTGATTATTGCGCATTCATTTTACTTTTGGTTTTATTAGTTACAACCATATACCGTAAAATGATACGAGGAAAATTGAATCAATTCTTTTTATTTGTAATTGTCGTAACCCTGGTTGCTGCGACAGCGGATGTGTGTGCCCTGAATCTGGATCGGTTAGGCGCCGGAAATATATTGGCAAAACATATTGCACATTCTGTTTATCTACTGGCGCATAACTCTACGATACCCTTCTATATTTTATATTTGTTCGCCATTACAGATACCTGGCATGTGCTGCACAAAAAACGCTGGCTGCGCTTTACCGTTGCTCTGCCATACGGAATTATGCTCATTTTCATGGCTGTCAATCCTTTTACAAATTTCATCTATTATCTGGATGCTAATGATGCCTATACCCGTGGAAGCGGTTTCATTTTTTTGTATGTTCTGTCCGCCTTTTATGTACTTTACGGTTTCCTGTATTTGTGGCGGTTTCGTACACTGTTTTCCGCGCCAAGATTCTATATCCTGCTGTCCATGTTCCCTCTGATGATGATTGTGGCGGCCATTCAGTTTTTCTTCCCGCGCATGGTTCTGGAGCTGTTTGTGGGTGCAATTGCCCTTACCTATATCTCCATGATGATTCAGCGCCCGGAGGAGTTAGTGAACAATCATACCGGTCTGCTTAAGCTCAGCGCATATGTTAAAAATATGCAGAACAGCAGCATTACAAAAAAGCCGATGGAAATTATCATGCTCAACATTATCAATTACCAGGTGGTTTTTGATATGCTGGGCTATGACAGCATGAACCGGCTGCTGCGCAGTATTGCCAATCAGCTAAACGCACTGAACCGGAACCAGCACATCAATGCAGAGCTCTATTATCTCGGACAGGGCAAGTTCCGCATCGTCATAGACAACCAGCATTTTGGACAGACATCGGAGACTGCCCGGCTGGTTTGCCGCGCATTAAAGCCCGGCATTTTATTAAATCAGATGGAGATTAGCCTTGTGGCGCATGTGTGTATTGCCCGATACCCAGAGGATATCAGCGACATAGACGCCCTGCTGGCATTTGGCAATGATTTAAACAACAAACCCTACACCGGCGAGGTGCTGTACGCCTCCGATATCTTTAAAAAGGAACACTATGACATTATGCGGGATATTGACCGCATTATGGAGCAGGCACTGGCAGACCACAGCTTTGAGGTCTACTACCAGCCAATCTACTCCGTGGATGAACAGCGTTTTAATTCTGCAGAAGCCCTGCTCCGGCTCAAAAATGAAAAATACGGTTTTATTTCTCCGGAGATTTTTATTCCCGCCGCAGAGAAGAGCGGAGCCATCCACAAGATTGGCGCATTTGTTATCGATGAGGTGTGCAAATTTATCAGCAGCGAAGAATATCGGGATTTGGGCATTGATTATATTGAAGTAAATCTTTCCGTTGCCCAGTGTATGCAGAATAATCTTGCCAAAAATATTTTAGGCACTCTGGATATGTACAACGTAAGCCCCGGACAGATTAATCTTGAAATTACCGAGACTGCCGCCTCCTACTCCCAAAATGTAATGATGGAGAACCTAAAGGAGCTGACGAGCGCAGGCATCAGTTTTTCTTTGGACGATTACGGCACCGGTTATTCCAATATCCGGCGGATTGCATCCCTCCCACTCCATCTCGTCAAGCTGGATAAAAGCTTCACCAACACGAAGGACAATCCGAAAATGCTTGTGATACTGGAAAACACCATCCGCATGATTAAAGATATGAATATGAAAATTGTTGTGGAGGGTGTGGAGACGAAAGCTATGATGGAG
>CAMWOF010000083.1 GCA_947175805.1 uncultured Clostridiaceae bacterium | reverse complement strand
ACAATGGAGGTAGGGGATGAGGTTTATGTGGACAATCTGACGGTGCCAGATACGATACGCATCGGCGACCAGTATGCCATTACTGTAACGATTATCAGCAATGTGGAGACCGAGGCAAAGCTGTCCCTGTTCAGCGGACGTACCCTGAAAGGGGAGGAACAGGTCAGGCTGAATGCGGGTGAAAATCAGTTTGTGTTTTATGATACTGCTGATGAGAACGGCTTTAGAAGCTATCGGGTTGAAGTGCAGGCGGCAAAGGATACCATGACGGTGAATAACGAATATTCAGCCTTTGCCCAAATTGAGTCTAAGGCAAGAATTCTCGTCGTGGAGGGGGTTAAGGGCGAGGCTTTGGGGCTTTCCGGCGCATTGGATGCAGCGGGAGTGTCCTATGATGTAGTAACGCCTACAGGAGCGCCTACCTCCATAAATCAGATGATGGAGTATAAGAGCATTATCCTCTTAAATGTATATTATGATGATTTAAAACCGGGCTTTACGGGGAATATTGAGAGCTATGTAAAGGATTATGCCGGCGGGCTGATTGCAATTGGCGGGGACAACAGCTTTGCATTAGGCGGCTATCGGGATACGCCTCTTGAGACGGTGCTTCCGGTCAATATGGATTTAGAGGGGGAGCGGCAGATTCCCAAAATGGAGATTGTCATGGTTATTGACCATTCCGGCAGCATGTCGGACACCGCCTCAGACGGCTCGGGCATTACGAGCTTAGACCTTGCCAAGGCAGCGGCAGTAAAGGCGTTAGAGACGCTTCGGAAAACAGATTCCATCGGCGTTATGGCATTTGACGATTTTTATACATGGGTAGTGGAGCCACAGACCGCAGAGGATACGGAAGCAATTGCTGCCAAAATTGGAAGCATTGAGATAGGCGGCGGCACCATGATTTATCCCGCTGTGGAGGCGGCGGCAAAAAAGCTCGCCACGTCCGACGCTCAGATTAAGCATATCATTCTCCTGACAGATGGACAGGATACCTATAATAACTATGATGCACTCTGTGAGGTTATCAATGATGCCGGCATTACGGTATCTTCAGTGGCAGTGGGGCAGGGAGCAAATGTGCATCTATTGCAGTCCCTGGCGGAAAAGTGTGGCGGAAGATATTACTATACGGATATCAGTCAGGGACTGCCACGGATATTCGCCAAGGAGGTATACCTTTCTGCCAAGGAATATCTGATAAATGAAGAATTTACACCAGTGATTGTAAACCAGAATGAAATACTGGATGTATTGTCTGACGGTGTACCTTCTCTGTCCGGCTACATTGCTTCCACGGCAAAGCCTACTGCCACGCAGCTTTTAGTAAGCCACAAGGACGACCCTGTCCTTACAGTATGGCAGTACGGGCTTGGCAAGGCGGTGGCATGGAACAGTGATGCCACCGGCGCATGGACCAGGTATTGGGCAGCATGGGAAGGATACCCGCAGTTCTGGAAAAACCTGATTGACTATACGATTACGGATACCGGTCTGGGTGAGGATAAGATGGAGGTGGTTCAGGAGGGCAGCCATGCTACGGTGACCTACACCACCGGAGATTTTGACAGCGATACCAAAGTCTCAGCCGTGTGCACGGATGAGAAGGGAAATACGACAGAGCTGTCATTTGACCCGCTAAGCCCCGGCGTTTACCAGGCTTATTTGGATACGGATGAGGTAGGCGTTTACAACATTGCCCTGAAAAATGAGGCGGGAGACAAAGTGGTAAAGAGCGTAAACACCGCCACTGCCATGCAGTACTCTGCGGAGTACAGATTCAGCGGGCAGATAGATTCTCTGTCCAGGCTTACTGTGCTCTGCGGCGGCAGGGAAATTACCACAGAGGATGAGATTTTTCTGCCGATAGAACAGGCTATAAGAGCCAAATACAACATTGGGAATATCCTACTGCTGCTGGCTTTATGTATTTTTATGCTGGATGTCATTGAGCGGCGCTTGAACATAGAGCTGCTGGCGCCGATATTTAGACGGCTGGCAAAAAGGCGTCAGGCGCGGCTTGCAGAAGTGGGGGCTGCACCTGCCTATATGCAGAGTGTAGAACAGCAGACAGTACCGGACGATGCACAGAGTGCGAAACCGGCTAAAAATAAAGCTGAGCGCAGACCGGACAAAAAGGCACAGGATGTAAAAGAGACTCAGGCTGCAAAAAAGGCACAGGGTTCAGAAGAAACAAAGGCTGCAAAGAGAGCCATGCGGACAAAGAAGAAGTCCGGAACGCAGCAAAAGAAGGAAGGGCCAAAGACCTTGGATACCAACACCTTGCTCAAAAAACAGCAGGAGAGGAATCAATAACCTAAAAGAAAAACCTCTCGCTTTTATAAATCTTTCAGGCAATTACGAAACTCGTCAATATTAATTTGATTGTGCAATTATGACAGTTTGTTCGCAGGGATATCTGATGCCATCGGTATTTGGCTTGTGTATTTTACAAGCCTATATACCGCTATGAGCAGCAGCTAAGCGCAAGCGGCCCTGCATCAAACTGTCATATTGCACAATGCATTAATGGATAAGTTTTATAAATCTTTTATTTGCTTTTATCTGCGAAAGCCGATATAATAAAACCTTGTATGAGCCAATATGTCCACCCCTTGGGGCTGCGGATTAAGCGGATAATATTGGCAGCGCAAAATTCATAATTTCGACATACATTTGTTGTATGCTGACAAAGGATGTATGTTACTAATCACTGGACTTATACGGTAAAAACGGAGGATTGTAAATGGAAGAAAACAATAATAACAGCAATGGGAATCCAAATTCCAACAACAACGGCAGCCGTCCGGGGGGCTCGCCGAGAAATGTACTTATGGTTATGTTGGTTTCCGCTGTATTGCTGTTGATTTTTAAGAATGTATATGATTCATATACCGGCGGCACGGAGAAGGAGATTCCTTACAGCCAGTTTATTGAAATGCTTGAGAATAAAGAGGTGGAGAGTGTAGAGATAACCGGCACCAAGATTAACATCAAGCCCAAGGAGCAGACGAATCCTGTGTCAGAGGTTACGTATGTGGCAGTGCGTGTGACCGATTATGAGCTGGTGAAGCGGCTGGAGCAAGCGGATGTAGAGTTTACCGGTATTTCCACAGAGGGCAGCATGTTTACGGAGATTCTCTATTATGCAATTTCCCTGCTCTTGTTCTGGGGGCTGCTGTTCGTGCTGTTCCGTACCATGACCAGGGGCGGCGGCGGCATTATGGGCGTTGGCAAGAGTACGGCTAAGCGCTATATGGAGAAAAAGACCGGCGTGACCTTTGAGGATCTGGCGGGGCAGGATGAATCCAAGGAATCCCTGACGGAGATGGTGGATTTTCTGCATAATCCGGGCAGATATTTAGAAATTGGCGCAAAGCTGCCGAAGGGTGCGCTTTTGGTGGGCCCTCCGGGAACAGGTAAGACACTGCTTGCTAAGGCGGTAGCGGGAGAGGCGGATGTACCGTTTTTCTCATTGTCCGGCTCAGATTTTGTGGAAATGTATGTGGGTGTAGGTGCATCCAGGGTGCGTGACCTCTTTAAACAGGCGAACAGCATGGCGCCGTGTATCATATTTATTGACGAGATTGATGCGATTGGAAGGAGCCGTGACAGCAGGCACGGCGGGGACTCCGAGCGGGAACAGACCTTAAACCAGCTTCTCTCGGAGATGGACGGTTTTGATACCTCTAAAGGTATTGTGATTCTGGCGGCAACCAACCGGCCGGAGGTGTTGGATAAGGCGCTGCTTAGACCGGGCAGATTCGACCGCAGGGTTGTGGTGGAAAAGCCGGATTTAAAGGGAAGAGTGGAGACGCTGAAGGTACATTCCAAGAATGTTAAGATGGATGAGACCGTGGATTTGAAGGAGCTGGCGCTGGCAACCTCCGGTGCGGTAGGCGCAGATTTGGCAAATATCATCAACGAGGCGGCGCTTGGCGCTGTCAAGGCGGGGAAAGAGCTCGTCAGCCAGTCCGATTTGTTTGAGGCGGTGGAGGTCGTGTTTGCGGGCAAGCAGAAGAAGGACCGCATTTTGAGCAAGCGGGAGAAAGAAATTGTGGCATACCACGAAACAGGGCATGCCCTGTGTACCGCACTGCAAAAGCACACGGAGCCGGTGCAGAAGATTACGATTATCCCGAGAACCCACGGCGCACTGGGCTACGTATGGCAGGTGCCGGAGGAGGAAAAACATCTGACCACCAGAGAGGAATTGGAGGCTGATTTGGTTACCTATTGTGCAGGCCGTGCGGCGGAGGCAATTAAATTTGGCTCGATTACGGACGGCGCCTATGGCGATATCAAGGATGCCACCAACAAGGCACGGCGTATGATTACCATGCTGGGTATGTCTGATGAATTCGGAATGGTGGCATTGGAAAATATGGAGGATCAGTATTTAAGCGGAAATACCTATATGAACTGCTCTGAGCAGACACAGACGAAGGTGGATGATGCGGTACGCAGGCTGATGAAGGATTCCTATGATAAGGCGTACAAGTTGTTAAAGGAACACGAGGATTTGCTGGATGCGCTTGCAAAATACCTTTATGAAAAGGAGACCATTACTGGAAAGGAATTTATGGAGATTTATGCAAGGATTACCGGCGAAACCTTAAAATCAGCGGATGAGGAAAAGTTTGGTGAGGAGGAGACTGCTGATGGGACGACAGAACACAAAGAAGTATCATCTGAAAAAGCTCAGACAGAGGAGGAATTGGGTGCAGCGGAGGTTGGAGCTTCTGCAAATGATGAAGCGCCGGATACTACAGGGCAGACTGTGGCTGACGAAGCAGAAGCGGCGGATGCAGCGGAGACTTCGCATGGCGAATAGCCTTAAAAAGCAAGTGTTTAAGCTCAGGGAGCGTTTGCGGAATAAATAAGAAAAGAAAAAGCGAAAAGTCTGAGATGATTTCTCAGGCTTTTTTTGCTATAATAAGCAGGATAAGATGACAGTTTTATGTGGAGAAGACAGCCCGGAAAGTGGGGAATCTATATGTTTGACCTGACAGAGGAATTGAAAAAGCTTCCGGATAAGCCGGGAGTATATCTCATGCACAGCAAAAGTGACGAGATTATTTATGTGGGAAAGGCGATTAACCTGAAGAACCGTGTCCGCCAATATTTCCAGACCAGCAGGACGAGGTCGCCGAAGATAGAGAAAATGGTTTCCAGGATTGCATGGTTTGAGTATATTATTACAGATTCGGAGTTAGAGGCGCTGGTGCTGGAGAACAATCTGATTAAGGAGCACCGTCCCCGTTATAATACCATGCTGAAGGATGATAAGAGTTATCCTTTTATCCGGGTGACGGTGGAGGAGGAGTTCCCGCGGATTTTGTTTGCCCGGCAGATGAAGCGGGATAAGAGCAGGTATTTTGGACCCTTTACCTCCTCGGCGGCGGTGAAGGATACTATCGACTTGTTGAAAAAACTCTATCATGTGCGCTCCTGCAACCGAAGCCTTCCCAGGGATATCGGGAAGGAACGCCCCTGCCTCTACTACCAGATACACCAGTGTCCGGCACCTTGCCAGGGATATATTAGTGAGGAGGCTTACCGGGAGCATGTAGACAGGGCGCTGTCCTTTTTGGACGGGGATTTTAAACCCGTGGTCAGGGATTTGGAGCAGAAAATGCAGCAGGCAGCGGAAAGCCTGGATTTTGAGCAGGCAGCGGAATACAGGGATTTGCTGGACAGTGTAAGGCATGTCACTGGCAAGCAGCGCATTACCAATGCGGATGCGGAGGACAGGGATATCATTGCCATTGCCATGGATGACAGGGAAGCGGTGGTGGCCGCATTTTTTGTCAGACAGGGAAAAATCTTAGGCAGGGAGCATTTCCACATGACCGGAAGTGAGGGAGAGAGCGCATCGGATATCCTGAATGCTTTTATTAAGCAGTATTATGCAGGAACTCCTTTTTTGCCACGGCAGATTTTGATAGAGGAGGACATTTCCGAGCGTCAGGTAGTGGAGGACTGGCTCACAAAGCGGCAGGGGCACAAGGTAAATGTGCTGGTGCCAAAGCGGGGCGAGAAGCACAAGCTCATGGCGCTGGCAAAGGAGAATGCGGAGCTGGTGCTTAGGCAGGATCTGGAAAAAATAAAACGGCAGGAGGCAAGAACCATTGGAGCGGTGCGGGAAATGGAAGGGCTTCTTGGGCTTTCCGGGCTTTCCCGCATGGAGGCGTTCGATATTTCCAATATCAGTGGTGTGCTGTCTGTTGCCTCCATGGTTGTGTTTGAGAACGGTAAGGCAAAGAAAAATGATTACCGAAAATTCCGTCTGCGCACAGTGACGGGGCCTGATGATTATAAAAGTATGGAGGAGGTGCTGACCAGGCGGTTTACGGACGAGCGGTTTGACATCCTTCCGGACTTGCTGCTGATGGACGGCGGAAAAGGACAGGTAAATGTAGCGCTTAATGTGCTGGAGCAGCTGAATATCTGTGTGCCGGTGGTGGGTATGGTAAAGGACGACAACCACCGGACGCGGGGCCTGTATTATAACAATACAGAGATCTGCTTTCCTGCGGGGAGTGAGGCATTTGCCCTGATTACAAGAATCCAGGATGAGGCGCATCGGTTTGCTATCACCTATCATAAGCAGCTGAGGGGAAAGGAGCAGGTACATTCCATTTTAGATGACATTAAAGGGATTGGGCCGGTGAGGCGAAAACAGCTCATGATGCATTTTAAGGATATTGCCGCCATTCGGGAAGCGGATTATGACGCGCTGCTGGCATCACCGGGAATGACGGCGCAGGCGGCAAAATCTGTCTATATTTTTTTCCATCCTGATGCGGACACGGAAGCATAGATTAAGTCATTGGGGCTGGTAATTATGCCCTGTCTGTGGTAAAATAACATCTATATTACAGAACGGAAAGGAGCGCAGTATGTATTCAATATCATTGACAAAAGTGGTAGAGAAGATGAAGCTTGTCAGCCTGATACCGGAAATAAATACCGATGAGATCATGGTGGCAGACCCGGATATCAACCGTCCGGCAGTACAGTTTGCAGGTTTTTTTGAGCACTTTGATGCCGCCCGGATTCAGGTGTGCGGAAATGTAGAGCACGCATACCTGACCAATATGCACACGGTGGAGGAGAATCAGGCAACCTTAGAGAAGTTTTTCAGTTATCAGTTTCCATGCCTGATATTTTGTCGGGACATAGAGCCGGAGCCGTACATTTTAGAAATTGCAAAGAAGCATGGCGTGCCGGTGTATTCCTGCTCAAAGAGCACCTCAAATTTTGTGGCGGAAATCGTCCGCTGGCTGCATGTGGAGCTTGCGCCGCGGATTTCCATTCATGCGGTACTGGTGGATGTATACGGTGAGGGTATCCTGATTATGGGTGAGAGCGGTATCGGAAAGAGCGAGGCGGCCATTGAGCTGATTAAGAGAGGGCACCGCCTGGTATCCGATGACGTGGTGGAGATTAAGAAGGTCAGCGATGATACGCTGATTGGCTCGGCGCCCAGTGTTACCAGGCATTTTATCGAGCTTCGGGGGATTGGCATCATTGATGTCAAGACATTGTTCGGTATTGAGTGCGTCGAGATGACCCATTCCATTGATCTGGTAATCAAACTGGAGGAGTGGAGCAAGGATACGGAGTATGACCGTATGGGCTTAGAGGATCAGTATACGGAGTTTTTGGGGAATAAGGTAGTCAGCCACTCCCTGCCAATTCGGCCGGGGCGGAATCTGGCAGTAATTGTGGAGGCGGCGGCAGTTAATCACAGACAAAAAAAGATGGGATATAATGCTGCGCTGGAGCTGCAGAACCGCGTGACAAAGAACATGATGGGAGAGCTGGAAGATTAAGATAAATGGAGGATATGATTATGGCAGAGTATGTAGTAGGCGTTGATATTGGGGGAACCACAGTAAAGCTTGGGCTGTTTACTGTTTCCGGTGAGCTTCTTGATAAATGGGAGATTACCACCAGAAAGGATGAAGGCGGTAAGTATATTCTGGGAGATGTGGCAGAGTCGGTTCTGGACAAGCTGACAGACAAGAATATTGACAAGAAGGATGTTGCCGGCGTGGGCATGGGTGTTCCGGGACCGGTAAAGGAGGACGGTACTGTCTTAAAATGCGCTAATTTAGGCTGGGGCGTTTTCAATGTAGAGGATGAGCTGGAGAAGCTGGTCGGACTTCCGGTAAAAGCAGGAAACGATGCCAATATGGCTGCCCTTGGAGAGATGTGGCAGGGCGGCGGTAAGGGATATTCAAACCAGGTAATGGTGACGTTGGGAACCGGCGTGGGCGGCGGAATTATCTTAAATGGTAAGATGCTGTCCGGGGTAAACGGTGCAGGCGGCGAAATCGGTCATATGCAGATTAATGATGATGAGACGGAGGTGTGCGGCTGTGGAAAGACAGGATGCCTGGAGCAGTATACTTCAGCCACAGGCATTGTGCGGGCTGCCAACAAAGTATTAGACAGTTCGGATAAGCCGTCAAAGCTGCGCAGCCTGCAATATGTATCTGCCAAAGAAATCTTTGACGCAGCAAAAGAGGGAGACGAGCTGGCAAGCGATTTGGTAGAGGAGCACGGCAGATGTCTCGGCAAGGCGCTGGCACAGATTGCATGTGTTGTAGACCCGGAAATTTTTGTGATTGGCGGCGGTGTGTCGAGAGCCGGCCAGGTGTTGATAGACACGACAAGCAAATATTTTCAGAAATATGCATTTCATGCCTGCAGGGGTACAAAGTTTGCTTTGGCAACCCTGGGAAATGATGCCGGTATTTACGGTGCGGCAAATGCGATTCTCGGAAAATAAATAAAGAGATATATGCACACTTCATAGGCAAAATGCCCAAAGGGGGAGAAATTCCCCCTTTTTTTTTATATGCATTTCACATTGAAGAAATAGTAGGCATATTGTATGATAAAAAAGCATGGTTGATATT
>CAMWOF010000082.1 GCA_947175805.1 uncultured Clostridiaceae bacterium | reverse complement strand
ATGGTCAGAAATCATCTCTTCATTGATATCACAGGCATCCAGGCTGCCGGACGCCAGGTCAAGCCCAATCTTTTTGAAGGCACGAACCAGCTCATCCCTTCCGCCATAGTTGATGGCAATTGTAAAATTTAACCCGTCATAATCCTTAGAAAGCGTCTCCAAACGGTTAATGCTGGCTACAATATCCGGATCCAGGCCCGATTTATCCCCAATGACCCGAATCTTCAGTTTCTCTTTTTTTGCCTTTTTTTCCCAGGATTTTAAATAGGTTCTTAACAGCCTCATAAGCGCGCCGACCTCATCTGCCGGCCGCTTCCAGTTCTCCGTAGAAAACGCATAGACCGTTAAGTACTCGATACCTAAATTATATGCATCCTCGCAGATTTGTTCCACAACCTTTGCGCCTTCCGAATGTCCCATATTCCTGGGCAGATTTCGCTTTTTTGCCCATCTTCCGTTGCCGTCTAAAATAATTGCCACATGCCGTGGTACATTCAACAATTCTCCATCTATTTCCTTTTGCATTGCCTTCCTCGATTCTCCTATAATGTAAGAATAGAGCGGCATGACGCATCATGCTGCCCTATTCGGTTATACCGTCATAATCTCTTTTGTCTTGGATTCAACAGCCTTGTCAACATCCGCAACATATTTGTCTGTCAGCTTCTGGATATCAATCTCAAGATTATTCAGCTCATCCTCAGAAATCTCGCCGTCCTTATTTTTCTTTTTCATGGTGTCATTGGCATCACGGCGGACATTTCTCATGGCAACCTTGGCATTTTCACCCTTTTTCTTAATATCCTTTACCAGCTCCTTACGCCGTTCCTCTGTAAGCTCCGGAAAATTCAAAATGATAGATTTGCCGTCATTATTTGGTGTCAGCCCTAAATCAGAGCACAAAATCGTCTTTTCAATCTCCTTGAGCAGGGATGTCTCCCAAGGGGTAATCACAATCGTCCTCGCCTCCGGCACACTGACATTTCCCACCTGCTGAAGCGGAGTCGGCACTCCGTAATATTCTACATTCAGTTTATTTAAAATATTCGGATTGGCACGGCCTGCACGGATATTTGCAAATTCCCCCAGCAATGCGTCCAAAGATTTTTTCATTTTATCTTCAAATTGATTTAACATATGCATCCTCCTATCATCAGAAATATAATATGTATATTAATCTACTGTCACCAGTGTCCCGGTAAATCTGCCGCTCACCGCATTTACAATGCTGTTGTCCGAATTCAGACCGAACAGCATCATTGGCATTTTATTTTCCATGGCAAGCACTGCTGAGGCCAAATCAATCACTCCCAGCTTATCATCCACAATCCGGCGCATCTCGATGAAATCATATTTTTTCGCATTGGGATTCACTGCCGGGTCGGAATCATATACCCCATCAATTGCCTTAGCGGAAAGAATAACATCTGCTTCCATCTCTATCGCCATAAGAACGGTAGACATATCAGTTGAAAAATAAGGATGTCCCGTGCCTCCGGCAAAAAATACGACCTGTCCGCTGGAAATCTTTTCTATAGCGTTATCTCTGTTGAAAAGCTCTGTCATGGTACCGCATGAAAACGGTGTCATAATTGTGGAGCGTATTCCTGCACGGCGGAATATATCCGCAGTATAAATGCAGTTCATCACCGTGGCAAGCATACCAATAGAGTCAGCCTTCACCCTGTCCATATGTTCAGAGGTTCGCCCGCGCCAGAAATTACCGCCGCCAATGACGATGGCAACCTGCAATCCCTTGTCCAGTACTTGTTTTACCTGGGAAGCCACGCCAAGCACTGTCGCTTCATCAAAGCCTGTTTTTTTATCTCCAGCCAGAGCCTCTCCGCTCAGCTTAAGCAAAATTCTGTCCATTTTCATAGCAATATCTCCATCGGCCATGAGGTGTCGCCGCAATTGGTCATGAGGTGTCGTCGAAGACGACGGAGTCCTGATGACATTTTGACGACGGAGTCCTGATGGCTTTTTCATTTTCTACACTGCACTGCCATCTATTAGGCAAAGAAGCTCTTGACATCGATTTCTGAATAGCTCTGTGAACAGAAGCCCTCGATGACTGCACCGTTATTAATCTGAACGGATTTTGACTTAATATTGCCCATAATTACTGCTGTGGAATCCACAATCACCGGTCCCTGCACATCAATATCTCCATTTACCGCACCGGCGATGACCGCAGAGGCGCCCTCTACCTTGCCGATAATGACGGAACCCACTCCGATCTTGGCGCTGCCCTCGCAGACGACATCCCCCTCAATTCTTGCGGCATTAGCATAGACTTCATTTGCCCTGACATTTCCCTGTACAGTGCCGCCGATAACCAGCTTGCCCCTGCAGACTACATTTCCCACAACACTGCCTATGATATCGATGGAGCCTTCTGTCTCCACATCACCTGTAATTTTGGTACTCTTGGTAATATATGTGGTAGACTCATCATTCTCCTCAAATGTCTCCGTGGACTCACTTACCTCCGCAACCTTGACCATTGCTTCTTCCTCCTTTTGGTTCTGTATATTGACTGCCTCCTCAGATGCCGGCAGCTCTGTCACAACATCTGTTTTTTCCTCTGCCTGCTCCGGCATGGCATCCGGTTGGGCTGCCTCTTCACCTGCCTGCACTGCTGCGCTTTCCGGCATAGCATCCGGCTGGACTGCCTCTTCACCTGCCTGTACCGCTGCGCTTTCCGGCATAGCATCCGGCTGGGCTGCTGTCATCCCCTGCATAATGCCCATCTGCTGTGCAATTGCCTCCGGTGAAGGTGCAGCAGCCTGCGCAGGGCTTGTTTCCTCCACTGATGCCTGTGTATTTGTTGTATCCTGCACAGAAGCAGCTCCTACTGACGGCGCAGCTGGCTGCTCTGCCTGCAGCGCCTCTGCAAAATTCTTTGCAAAATCAATCACCTGCGCTCCTTCCGCCTCCGGTACACCTGCTGTCTCTGTCGTATTTGTATCATCTGCCGGCATAGCTGCTTCTTGGACGGAAATACCTGTCTGTCCGGTTGGTACAGCTTCATCACCGTCAGTAGCGCCCAGTGCATTTGACAGAAAATCAAAACTCATCTGGACATCAGCGCTGTCTCCCGCTGGCGTCTGTGCACTGCCCTGCACATCATCAATATCATCAATCAAATCTTCAGGTGCAATGTCCATGGCATCCTCTGCAGCAATCGCATCCGATGCAGTCCCGCTGGCAGCGGGAGGCGCTGCAGCAACCCCAGGCTGAGCCGCCGCATCTGGCGCCTCATCAAAGGTATTTACCATGTCATCATCTTCGTAATCACTTGTCATTTCCTCAGAATCGGGAATCAATTCATTCACCGCCTGGGCAAAATCTGCTTTAAAATCCTTAAAAAAGCTCATAAAAAACCTCCGTTAATTATATAATCATCCGTCAAACCCTTTTAAATGTAAAATTACATGGAAATAAAATATGGCAGATGGGTATAAAACGCATCCATTCTCTGATCCAACTGCCATACCTTCCATAGCAGCACAATATTCAGAACGACAGAAAACATCAAAAGCAGCACAAATGTGATAATTAATATTTTTCTTATCCTGTTATTGTTCTGGTTCTTTCCCGCCATACGACACCTCAGTAATTCAACATTTTCTTGTATTTTCCGGCATGAAATACAGACTGTAAAAGCACTGTACAAAAAACTCACGCGTACAGTATAACACAAATTATGAAAAAGGTATAGCATTTCATTTCACGAAAAGCAAGAAAAATAAGAAAACAGCTCCTGCGGCGCAATATATATACTATTCTCCGCAGAAAACGGCTTCTCCATACATATTGTACCGTAGTATCCCCCGGACAGAAAAAAACCCATCATGAATACGTTTAAATTTTCTAAGTAAACTGCCCGCTCCTGAATATAATCAAAAGCCTGCCTGCAGCCAGGCTCCTGCTCACCGCCAGTCTCCTGCCCGCAGGAGGAAGCAGCCGAAACCCTCTCCCAGGTCATTGGATAAGCGGATATATCCAGGTCAGACATGGCATAGCGTATGCCCTGTCCTGTATATTTTAAATATGCCTCCTTCCCGCTCCACAAAAGCGTCAGCAAGACAGAAGACGGCATCTCCCGAAAATGGTCAATCACTGCAAGTTCTTTTGCATGAAGCACCCGGTTTGCAAGCTTTTCTTTGTATGGAATCTGCTTTTGTACGTCAATTCCGCAGGGGACATCTGAAATCAGCAGCATCACATAGCGGTGGCTGTGGGATATATTAAAATAAAAGGGATTTCCTCTGATATAAGGTTTTCCATTTTCTCCAGTTACAACCTGCTCATACAGGCCATTTTCAATCTGTTCCAGACCATACCGCAAAAAAAGACCTGTCTGCATACATTCCAAAGCAGCTTTGCTGCTTTTACACCTTAAAACGCGCTTGCCCCGTTCCTCGGATAAAAACTGCATGTACAGGTCTTTTTGCTGCGGAGAAACAGAAGTATCAAAATCCATATAGTATATCTGCTTCAACCTCTAATCTCCTCATAATTATCTTTCCAGGCTGTCTCTTCGGATTACTCTACAGCCTCCAACTGCTCTAATACCTTTGTCAGTACTTTAATTTCTGTCTCTTTAGCAGCATTTAAGTACTTCGGGAATCTGTCCGCCCTGTCTATCTCATCAGTGATGGAGATGCGGACAAGCAGGTTTCTGGCTGTCAATGTATTCTCGACAACAGACAGGTACTCATCCAATAATGCCTGATCCATTGGAATGAAATCATTTGCCATCAGGTATTTCAGACGCTCATGCATTAATACCTTATGGTCATACATGATATGCAGCGCACGGATATCAAAATCCGGCTCCTCTGCATGAAGCTGTTTATCTATTGTTTCAATCAGCTTATCGTATACATCTACGCCAAAGGTCGTGTCATTGAAACGGTTGCGGAGCATACGGAAATGGTTCTTGGTATCCTTGGACTCGAGATACTCATGCAGAGTGGTCTTTATTAACTCAATATCCAAATCATAATATCGGGCATTGTTGTTCTTCAAAATCACATACAGCCCTCTCGTACCCTTATAATCATCCTTAAACATATGGTCATCACTGGCAGTAATAACACTGTAGCCCCGCTCTACATCCTTAAAGGATACTGTGGAATATGAATAATGATCCGTAAACGTGAAGTCAGCTACATAGAAAATTTCTTTTTCTGTATTGTAACCATAAATGAATAATTCATGAGGGAACTTATAATCCACTGCTACATCACAAAGAATCTTAGCCTCATCAAATACACCATACACATAGCCGTTAATATCAATGGTTTTAATAATAAAATCAATGACACTGCTGGTATAGCTCTCTATCTGCTCCTTTGTCATCAGGGAAGTAATCAGATAAGGACACTGTTTTAAGGAACTGCTGCCCGGCATCAAATCCGCAAACAGCATATCATTACCCGTAAAAATCTCATTGATATTATAGCATCTGAGCTGGATATAATTGCTGTAAATCCATCTTCTGGCATTATCATCGTCGCCTAAAATAGAAAACAGAGTAGCATGCCACTGCCATGATGTAATCGTAGGATATTGAACATCTAAAATTTTTTCGTTTGCCATATGTAAAATGCCTCCTATTCTGCCGGAGCTGTCACCGGCACATATAAATTACTTTAATTTTTTTTCAAGAGAATCTACCACGTCATCAAAAGTGGCGTATTTGTATATCGCCAGCTCATTATCCTCATATTGTACGCCAAACTTGTCCTCTAATTCCTCGAGCATACGAATCATGGAAACCGAATTCACGTTGTAATCGTCCGTCAGGGATGCGTCCATTTGGATATCCTTCTGTTCCAATTCAGGAATCACATCTTCAACAACTTCCAGTAATTTTCCTTTAATCTGTTCTTTGTCCATCTCTATACCTCCAAAATATTTTGTATAACACATACAACTATTTTAAAACTTTTTTTCAAACATTTCAACAAGAAAAAGTGTCATTCAAGGACTTTTTTGTGTAAAATTATAACAACGGCGCCACAACTCTTGCAATTCTTCCAAACAGCTTTGTAAAAATATTCAATTTTTTGTAATATTCCGGCGTTACTTCTATACATTTGTCCTGTGTATCCAGAAAATCCCGGTACATATCGCTGATAGCATCACTGTCATAGATAAATGCGCCACACTCAAAATGGTGGTATAGGCTTCTGTAATCCAGATTCACAGAGCCGATGCATGCCTTCTTGTCATCCGACACAAACAGCTTGGCATGGACAAATCCCGGTGTATATTCATAAAGCTTTACCCCTGCCTCCAGCAATACGGGATAATAGGTTCTGGCTATCATAAACGGAATCTTCTTATCCGGAATGTGAGGCAGAATAATTCTCACGTCAATCCCCCGCTTTGCCGCATACTGAATCGCCGACACCATATTGCTGTCCACAATAAAGTAAGGCGTCATAATATATACGTACCGGTTCGCCCTGTTTAAAATGTCAAGATAAACATTCTCTGCCACATCCTCGTGGTTCATGGCATCATCACCATACGGAACCACATATCCCTCCGCTGAGGTGGAGACAACGGGAACATTTAAGTATGCGTCATAGTTATCCTCCCCTGCCTCTGAAATATTCCAGAGATTTAAAAACATGGCGGTAAAGCTGCTCACCGCCGACCCGTCCATACGAATCGCAATATCCTTCCAATGCCCATACTTCTCATAGGCATTGATATACTCATCCGCCAGGTTTACGCCGCCGGTATAAGCCATTTTTCCATCAATCACTAAAATCTTTCTGTGGTCCCTGTTATTCTGATGTGTAGAAATCAGCGGCACAATGGGTGAAAACATCTTTGCCCGGATTCCCAGACTGCATAGCTGCTTATCGTAATTATATGGAACAGTAGTCACCGCACAGGTGCCGTCAAACATAAACCGCACCTCCACACCTTCTTTTACCTTATCCGCCAGAATCTGCAGGATGCTGTCCCACATAATACCCTCATTCACAATGAAGAATTCCATAAAAATAAAATGCTTTGCTTTTTTCAGGTTTTCTACCACATCATCAAAAAAAGCCTCGCCGATTGGAAAATAGGTGACATCCGTCCCCGTATATGCCGGATAGCCGCAGGTATAATAAAGATAGTGCACCAATGGGCCAATATGCTCATTCTCACTGGCAATCCAATCCGTTCTTGATTTGTTTCCTTCTATATAAGGGATAATGCCCTCCGCCTTTTTCAAGAGTGCCCTTCTAAGGGCAATGCTGCCTGGGTTTACCAGTACAAACAAATACATCAGCACCCCGAATACTGGGAAAATGCAGATGGGAATAATCCATGCAATCTTAAATTCCTCTTTTATATTGGCGTTGATAATATAGACTGTACAAACAATAGACAAAAAGTAAGAGAGCACCACCAGTACAGAGGACTGATTCTGCAATTGGAAAAATGTATTGCACAGCACAAACAACTGCAAAAGAATCAAAAAAATAGTAATCATCGTGCGCTTAAAGAAAATATTGCCCACAGCCGTTCTTCTTCTGTCCGTCCTGGCATTCTTTTTTGCATCCACATTATATTGAGACATTCCATCCACCTCCCATAATTAAAATAAAAAACAATGAAGAAATTATTTCAATCACTGCTGCGCTGAAGAATCAAGCCGGCAAGTATTCCAATGAGTGACCCAAAAAAACTGCCTGACAACAAAAGCACAGGCATATAGTAAAGCAGCGTCCGACTGTCAATCACAAAAAAAGCAGCCAGAAGCTGACCGATATTATGCGCTACACCGCCACCGATACTGACGCCAACCCTACTGAATATCCGGCATCGCTTCATAAGAAGCATGACAAAAATGCTGAGAAGCGCCCCTGCCAAGCTGTACAATATGGCAGCAAGGTTGTAAAAAAGGATACCGGATAATACCACCCGCAATACGGAAATCATCAGCACATCCGTCCATTTGAGCTTATAGACCGCTACAATAACCACCAGATTGGCAAGTCCCAGCTTCACACCGGGAATTCCAAAGGAAAATGGCACTAATGCCTCCAGATAACTGAAAATCATAGCGAGGGCAATGAGCATCCCACATAAAGTAAGCCTTTTAGTTGTCATATGCCGCCTCCCCTTCAATCGTCACAATAATCTTATGAGGAAGACAGACAATACGCTCTCCCACCGCCTGAATCATGCCGCACCTCACACATATCTGATCCGGGCAGTCTGCGCTTTTCATATAACAGCCTCCGTTTTCAATGACCAGTACGCTGTCCTCCCCTGCCGTAGGCAGAAAAAGCTCCTGCGCCTCCATGATGGAGCAGACCTGATATACCTCGCCGTCTATGGATATCACAACGTTTTTATCTTTATTTTCCGCATCTGCATCCTTCAAAAGCGCCGACCAAAGAGCCAGCATACCCGCAACACACAGGATACAGATAAGCAATATCCAATCCGCTTTCTTCAAAATGCTGCTTCCTTTCATTATAATCATTTTTAGGTGATTGCGAAACTCGTATTTACACATTGATATATTGTGCAATTAAATTGCATATTATAGACGAGTTTCGCAATCACCTAGAATCATTTTATTATGGAAAAATACGCCTCTAACCCCTCTGTGGTTCGGACGGAGCCATCCTCCAAAATAAAGACCGCCTGGGCTCCGTATTCCTGAAGCACAGGGAGGCTGGCCTCATATCCTAGGACAAAACAGGCGGTGGAAAGCCCATCGCTTTTCAAGCCGCTGTCACAGACCACAGTCACGGAGCGCAGGCCGCTCTTTGCCGGATATCCTGTGTCCGGATCAAAAATGTGGTGATATTTCACCCCATTTTCCTCAAAGTATTTTTCATAATCTCCGGAAGTGGATATATAGTGAGTCCCCGAAATAGACAGAATGCCCAGGGCACTTCCATCCGAACCATCGGGATCCCGGACGGCAATCTGCCAATCTCCTCCCGGTTTATCGCCATAAGTCAGCACACTCCCACCTACAGCAATTGTTGCTGCTGATACCCCGCTCTCCTCAAGGTAATCCGCTATCACATCC
>CAMWOF010000081.1 GCA_947175805.1 uncultured Clostridiaceae bacterium | reverse complement strand
TCGAAATTTTATCATTTCGGATGATTCTGACATCTTCTTCAAACACACCGATATACTGAAACAAATTATAAGTAAATGAATCATAATTATCAATCAATAAAACCATGCTTTTCCTCCTCAAAATAATTCCGTCTGCAATTCGTCTGAATACCGTCCACGCTGCCCACATCTGACCTTTTTGATTCCATTTACAGACGCTTCGCATCCGGCACCAGCACCTTGGCTAATGCCCGCACCTTGTTGCAGCACTCCGCATATTCCGTCTCAGGGACAGAATCCGCCACAATACCTGCGCCGGCCTGCAGATATACCTGCCTGCCCTTTTTCACCATTGTCCGTATCGTTATACAAAAATCCATATTGCCGTTAAAATCAATATACCCTATAGCTCCTCCGTACAGTCCTCGCTTTACGGTTTCCAGTTCATCGATGATTTCCATGGCACGGATTTTCGGTGCGCCGCTCAAGGTTCCCGCAGGCAAAAATGAATTGATTAAATCTACCGGATGGAAGCTTCCCTTTTTCCTTCCCTCCACCATGGATACAATATGCATCACGTGGGAATATTCCCGGATTTTCATAAAATCCGTCACCTTCACCGTGCCGAGCTGTGCGATTCTCCCCATATCGTTTCTGGCTAAGTCAACCAGCATCACATGCTCCGCACATTCCTTTTCGTCCGCCAACAGCTCCTTCTTCAGACGCACATCCTCTTCGGCGCTGCCGCCTCTCGGCCGGGTGCCCGCAATCGGACAGGTAAATACCTGTTCTCCCTTCTGCTTCACAAGCATCTCCGGCGAGCTTCCGATAATCTCAAAATGTCCGTAATTCATGTAGTAGAGATAAGGTGATGGATTCAGCTCCCTAAGCTCCTTATATAATTCCAATCCATCCCGATTGGTCTCAATCGTCCAACGCTGGGACAATACAGTCTGGAAAATATGCCCCTCCCGGATATAGTGCTTGATTTTTTCCACCTTTTCGCAATATTGCGGCAATGTATCGGATTTTTTAATGACAACGCCGTCACGGACAGTGTCTGATGCCTCCGCCGCAGATGCACCTTCCTTATTTGCAAAGGCTGCTTCCAGAAGCATCTCCAGCTTTTGGGCAGCACGCCCTTTCCCTGCCTCGGAAATCTCCTCCACAGATACCGCTGTAAGGGTTTCTGCCACATGATCCATAATAATAAAATCTGTCACCAGCATCATTTGTATTGTTTCAATACCAATATCATCAGGGTTCCTATCTGGCAGTGTTTCGCTGTATTTCACAAAATCGTAACCCAGTGCGCCGACAAGCCCGCCCGTAAATGCCAGATCCCCGTCCGGCCGTTCCACCTCATAGCGGCTGTAAAAGCGTTTCAGGCTTTCCATAGGATTGCCCGGAAGCTCCTCACTGCTTCCATCCTGATAGGTAACCACAAGGGCTTCATCAGCCCGGGAACAGATATATGCCTCCGGCGATTTTCCCATAATCACATACCTGTCATAGTTCTTATCATAGCTCTCCAGCAAAAAACCCTTATTTGTTTTACCTACCAGATTCTCATAAATCTGAACCGCAGTCTCATTGATAATGCTGACTGTCTTTTTATATGCCATCTTTTTCATGTTCTCACTCCCTTTATATGTCGGATGCTCCGTAGGAGCGTGCGCCCCCACCCAAACTCAAAAATCCCTGACAACACCGTTTTCAAAATAATATTGGAAAACGGCTTTGCCAGGGACGTCTGTTTTTCCCTCGCTAAATTCCCATGCGAAGAACCTATCACAACGTGGTGCCACCCTTGTTCGCAGCAGATGCTATTGTCAGAAAAACAAAAACGCATTTCCCGTAATCGGAAAATACGCCACCAATTAACATACAGCATAAAACCACTGCCTCAATATGATACAGGGGATATACCCCGATATCCTGCCCTTGTAACGTAGGGATACGGCTCCAGCTACTGTGTGGCTTCCACGGTTCACCTCGCATCTCACAAATCCATTCACCGAAAGGCTGCCACCGGGCTCTCAGCCGAACATTTTATGTTCCTGCCCGATTCTCTGTACCGCATCGCCAAACAGCTACTCCTTTTGCTCACTGATTTTCACTCTATGCAATTATTCACTTTCAACAGTGTACCTTCTTTGCAGGCATTTGTCAACTGTCTTTTTTAAGATTGTATTTATCCCTTTTTCTTTTTTACATCCTTACTCTTGTTTGCCGGAAAACTCTTTTTGCCTGCCTCCTCTGCTGCCAGCTTTGCAGCCTTACGCTCTTTTCTCGTAGTATACTTCACCTTAAAGCTGTCCTTTGGCTGATCCTTTCTCACGGTCCGCGTGGCATTGGCAATGGCTGCCGCATCCTCCTTCTTCTTCATATAGAGAAAACCGATAAAAAAGACAACACCCATCAATGCACTGCCCCACCCAAAGGCATCCCAGTCACTGACGACCACAATCAGTACGCCCGCTATAAAAATCATAACTGCACATTGCAGGTAATTACTCTCTGCCGCTGTCATATCTCTTTTTAAAATCATTTTCATGAACCTCCATACATATATCTAATGCTCCCAAGGAGCATGTAACCCGGTCAGGCTTGCTTTTTAAGCCTGGCATTTTCTAATCATAACTTTAGAATAATTTTTCCATCTTCGCCAGCAGATTCTCCACATAATGCTCCCAGGTGAAAGCCTCTGCCTGTTCATATCCATTTGCGGCAATGACCTCTGCCTGTTCCTGATTCTCCAGGAGACTGCGTACAATCTCCGGAAGCTTCTCCAATTCTTTCAGAGAATAATAGACAATGGACTCCCCATCCCTGAAATGTTTCTGTAAATAGCTGCTGGGATCTGTCAAAACCAAGGAGCTGCGCAGCATAGCATTAAATACCCTCTCATGGCTTCCCGCCTTGAACCAAGGCATCACATTGAGACAGATTTTGGAATTCTCCATCCACTGCAGCGTGTCCCCCAAAGGAATCCGCTCCTTGGACAGCCTGTGAATCCGCCCGCTCTCTGCACCAGGACAATCTTGCCAGCCATCACCCAAAACATGGAGATCAACACCGCCCTCCACAAGCGCCGTCACCACACGCTCACGCATCACCATACGCACCCAGGCGTCCAAAAGACTCGTTCCGGTTATCGTTTCATTAATCCTTGTAGGAGTCAGGGGCGCATTACCCGAGAACAAGGCCTCTGCCACCGCCTGTTCTACAGACAGGCTGCTTTCCTGTAAAATCCGCTCACCTATACCGGCGTAAATTTTAAAATCCTCCAGCTTCATGACCCGTTTCATAACATTCATAAATCTCTCCGGTTTGCTATAGGTACCGGAAAAAAGCAGATCTACACTTCTCTCTTTCCATGGAATTGGTCTTCCCTCCACCGGAGTTCCTCCATGAGGCATAAATTCCACATTCTTCACCTGAGGGAAGTACCGCTTCACATATTCCACATGGTTCTCATCCGTACAGAGCAGCAGATACCGCTCGATACCGGGATTCTCCAGATGAGGCCAAAGATCCATATGAAATGGCGGATCCACAAGAATGTTCACCACCAAAGCCCCCAGCTCGTTCCAAAGCTGCCACAAGCCCTCATCCTGAATCGCCTCACCGTCAATGGTAAGCGCCGCATCCACACCCTTCGCCAGATATGCCTCCATCTCCCCGGCGTCATGAGAACCTCTGGCCAAATCGCAGATAAAAGTCTGATGTCCTCTTTGGCGCAGCGCTGTTGATATCTGGTCAGAAAAATATTTTGTATCCTGATAATAACCTCTTTCATTGCCTGCATAAAACAAAAGAAATCTCCGGCTCCGGGCTCCGGACTCTCTACCGGATGTGCAGCAGGTTTTCCCCACATCGTCCAAACCATCTGCTTCGCCCCTCTGATTCAGAAGAAAACTGTTTTCACAGAGAAGATTCCGGTAACCGGCGGCTTCTACTTTCCGCCCATAATCCCGGCTCATAAATCCGGCACTTGTAGGACGTTCACAAGGAATTCCCGCCTGCATAAGCACCTGCCGCCGGATCAGCACTGCCGAACCCTTCATCCATGGCACCAGCTCACAGGGATATCTCATAGGTACATTAATCCGCCTTGCGAGCCGGTTCAGGTTGTCCATGCCTGCGCCTGCCTCTTTCACTAAACCGGACAAACGGGAATTGACGACAAAGCAGGACATACTCCCCACTGTTCCCACCGCACCCGAGCCGTACAACGTCATCCGCAGCCAGAACAATGCATGCTCCGGCAAAATGACATCACTGTCCATCAGAAAACAGTCTGCATCCGCCCAGGCACCGGCGATTCCCTTTTCCCATACCTGAGAGCTTTCCCAATCGGCTGCCATTTCTACCAGAATCAAATCCTTTTGCTGCCTGAGCCATTCCTGTCCTGCCGGTTCGCATTGGTCTGCCACAGCCACAATCTGTCCGGCGCATCCGGTCAGTGTCCTGCGGACACTCTCCACACACCGCCTTACAGAATCTACCCCGCCATGGCACCAAATCACGACTGCGGTCCGGCCTGCCGAAATTCCGCAGTCCTCCGTCAGCTGCCGCTGCATCTCCTTAATCTGTGCCTGATCCTCCTGGTTCTGACAGCATGCAAGGGCATGTTCATAGCAAAGACATGACTGCTCTCCGTTCTCATCCAGATAATAATCCCCCATCAGCACATATAGTTCATAATTCTCCGGATTGACAAGAAGTCCCTGACAGATTGCCACCCAGATACGCTCACTATTTCCCATGCCCTGCCCAATGGCGGCATCATAAATTGCCAACTCATCATCATACTGCCCGCCTTGAGACAGATAGTCCTGAAATACCTGATCCGCTTTTTCATAGCTTTCCCCGGCTATCAGCTCCTGCAGGCGTTCCATTGTATTTCTTTTCTCATTGTGTGCCATTGCTTGATCCTCCGTTTATGATAAGAGTAGTGCTCCAGCTATAGCGGATTGTTGGTACAGGGCACCGCAAACGCTCCGGCTACTTAGAATTTTAAGTATAGCGTGTCTTTGAAACAAAGTCAACTGCAGTGCCAAAAGCAGTTCCATCAGTCTTATAGGATTACATCATTGACTAATGTACAATTACATCGTTGACTATGGTACAATTTTCTTGCTTTTTTGTAAAATAAGTATTAGAATTATAGTATCTGAGTATGCTATTATCAGAAATATATTATGGGCGGCACAATAATTTCTGATTTTAGGTGCGATATTATTTTAAAAAGGAGCGGTTATATGGCAAAAAAAGGGTTACTAGGAAAGATTGTGGTTGCATTGGTTGCAGGCGCAGCAATCGGCAGTGCATGCTACATTTTCAGAGACAAAATCAGAGAGAGTGCGCTATACACAAAATTAGATGTGGATAAACGCCTTGCGCAGCTCAAAGCGTTCTTCAAAAAGGAGGAAGATGATTTTTTTGAGGAAGACGAATATCTGTTCCATGATACCAGCAGCAGCTCTGACAGAACTTATGTCTCCTTAGACACAGGCTCGCAGGAGACATCCGAGGAAGATTCTGACACTGAGGAAGCCGCCACAGATAATGTTTCCGACAGCAGTGATGCCGAAGAAGATACAGTGCATATTGAGGAGACAGTAAGCAGTTCTGATGAGGTGTCCGATAGCGCTGAGGAACCAGAGGAAACGTCAAACAAAATAGAATCAATCCAGGATTTTCTGCAACGGGACGCTTCTCTGACAGAAAATGCGCTGACGGAGGATGCCTCTTTTGAGGAGGATATACCGGCAGAGGAGGATTCCACTGCGGAGGATGACTTGACCGAAGAGGAATTTGACACTACACCTGTTCAGGAGAACAGAGTTCCTACCATTACCATAGAAACCATCGGCGATATTTACGATGCTGCCAACAGAAAGGCAGCTGCAAGCGCTTTTACTTCAGACGACAGCGATGATACACCAACCTGTTACGACATGGAGGGATTGTCAGACGTATCTGAGGATCCGGAGGTTTTAATTGAGCAGGATATGTTAGACGAGGCTTCCTTTGGATACTAACCAACATCATATTTTTATATTAAAAGAGGATGCCGCGCGAACTGATTTTTAATCAGTTCGTGCGGCATCTTTTTGATATATTTATATGCTATGCTTCTTCATCATAGGTAATGAGCTGTCTTAAGTCCTCCACCTCAAAAATATAATGCTTATTGCAGAATTGGCAGTTTACCTCCACGGGCTTATTGTCATCTATCATTTCCTGAATATCCTTTTTCCCAATGCTGGCAACGGCATTTTCCACCCGCTCCTTAGAACAGTTACATGCATATTTCGTCTCCAGCCTGTCATGGATAACCATATCATAATCCTGAAATAAGGCTTCCATCATCTGTTCCGGCTGCATGCCCTCCTCCATGAGTGAGGTAACGGACGCAAAGGCAGCCAGCCGAAGCTCCAGCATATCAATCATATTCTCATATTCCAAGGCCTCCTCCTGCGACATTCCCTCTCCCGGCAGCATCTGCACAATAAAGCCGCCTGCCTGCTTAACCGTGTCATTCTTGTCCACCAGGACGCCCAGGGCAACCGCTGTAGGCACCTGCTCACTGATTGCAAAATAGCTGGTCAAATCCTCGGCAATCTCTCCCGTTACCAGCTCTGTCTGTCCAATATACGGCTCCTTTAATCCAATATCCTTCACCACATAGAGTATGCCGTTTCCCAAGGCAGCGCCCACATCCAGCTTACCGTTTTCTTTTGGCGGCAGTTCTATTCCGGGATGTACCGCATACCCCTTTACATTTGCAGAGGCATCCGCAGTCACCACCAGTCCGCCGATTGGACCGTCACAGCGAATCTGCAGAGTCAGCAAATCCTGTTCATTTTTGCACATAGCGCCCATCATGGCGCCGCCGGTAAGCAGCCTGCCAAGGGCAGCGGTAGCTACCCTTCCGGTATGATGGATTTGCCTCGCCGTTTCCGCTAATTCCCTCGTAGTCGCCGCAAAGAATCTGACACGCCCCTTGCCTGCCGTTCCCCTGATAATATAGTCACTCATTTAGATACTCCTTTTTTGTTCCTTTTTTATAGCTTTTTCCCCTGTTCCCGCGCCACCACATATACCCGCTCACAATCTTTTCCGGCAGGCTCCTTTGTAAGTGCGTCATACATGGCAATAAACTGAAGCCCTGATGCCTCTATCAATGCCTGCATCTCATCCAGCGCATATCCCCGCTGCTGATGAATCTCACGGTATTTATCATACCGCCCGTCTGCGCCTCTGACAAAAAAACTCAATTCATATAAGTTTATATGACTCTCCATATCGTATTCATTTTCCCAGATAAAGCTCATATCCTCCCTGTCCTCGGCAAATATATTATCACCAAGCACTTCCCGGTAATAGCCCTCCGGGTGAAAATCAAAAATAAAGACCCCTTGCGGGTCAAGATAGTTGTTCACCAGGCGAAACACCTGCAAAAGCTCTTCCGGCTCCGTGATATAATTGATACAGTCACAGACACTGACCACTGCCGCCACCGTGCCATAGAGTTCAAATTCCCGCATATCCTGCAAAAGATACAAAATCTCATGCTGTTTGGCATCTGCGTCCGGGCATGATGCCGCCCTTGCCACATCCAGCATATCCGGAGAAGAATCAATCCCTATCATGTCATAGCCCGCTGCTGCCAGAAGCCTGGTCACCGTCCCCGTACCGCATCCCAAATCCGCCACAATCCCTTCCGAGATTCCGTATTCCTTTAACAAATCAATGATATATGCACTCCATTCCCCATAGGGAATGTCGTCCATAAATGTATCGTAAACCTCTGCGAAGGATGTATATGCATCCATGACGACCTTCCTCCCTCATATACAATTTGATTGTGCAATTACCAGAATTTAAACAGGCGGACAATTTTCAGCACTACCCGGTAATACCATGGCTGAAGCTCCCTTCTCGCCTCTTTTAAATGCTGTCTAATAGGCAGATGCTGCGGACAGTGCTGCTCACATTTGCCACACTCTATGCATTGGTATGCATCTTTAGTCTCCTTTTGCAGCCCAGTCGTCTGCAAATACTCCTGCCTGCCAGTAGCCTTGTTCTCGGTATACATTTCATTATAACAACGGAAGGTTCCCGGAATATCCACGCCCTTTGGGCACGGCATGCAATAACAGCAGCCCGTACAGTTCACTTTTACGTTTTTGTTAATTTCCGCTTTGATATCGGCTATCATCTTACGGTCGCTATCAGTGAATTCCCCTACCTGCACCTCAGAGGCAATGCGCATATTTTCCTCTACCATGGCGGTTGAATTCATGCCCGACAAAATGCAGGTAACCTCCGGCTGCTCCCAGAGCCAGCGAAGCGCCCACTCTGCAGCAGTACGTTTTGTCTCATGCTCCGCAATCAACTGCTTTGCTCCGGTGGGCAGCAAATCCACCAGCTTGCCGCCCCGCAGGGGTTCCATGATGATGACCGGAATTCCTTTTTTCGCCGCTGCCTGCAGTCCGGCACGCCCTGCCTGGGTATTCTCATCCATATAATTGTACTGTATCTGGCAAAAATCCCAGTCATAAGCGTCTAAGATTTCCAAAAACTTCTGAGTATCTCCATGGAAAGAAAATCCAAGGTTACGGATGGCGCCGCTTTGCTTCTTCTTGGCAATCCAGTCCTCAATCCCAAGGCGTTTCAGCTTCTCCCATGCGGCTACATCCGTCAGCATATGCATTAAATAGTAATCCACATAATCGGTTTTTAACCGCTTTAGTTCCTCGTTAAAATATTTGTCTATGGCACCCGCCGTTTTTATCAGATACTGCGGCAGCTTTGTTGCAATATTTACCTTCTCACGGCAGTGGAGCCGCTCCATAATCTCACCGACTGCCACCTCGTTTCCCGGATATAGATACGCAGTGTCAAAGTAGTTTACACCACCCTCTATAGCAAGCTTCACTTCCTCTTGCGCCTTGTCCAAATCAATACTGTTTCCCTTCTTGGAAAACCGCATACAGCCGTATCCGAGGATAGAAATCGGCTCTCCCTTTTTATTATTCCTGTACTGCATCGCTACCTCCATTTACTAAATATCACATATAATAATCACGATTGCTGTCGCAATCATAATTATTTACATTATAATAATCACG
>CAMWOF010000080.1 GCA_947175805.1 uncultured Clostridiaceae bacterium | reverse complement strand
TTTTGTGCATACAGCCAGTTCAAATCACCAAAATGAATTTTAAAATACGGAAAGGAGTTTGCAGGATGATTAAAGAAGCGATTATCAAATTATCGAACAAAGAGGATTTAACCTATGATGAGGCGTTGGAGGTTATGAATGAGATTATGGACGGTGAGGCGACGGAGGTGCAGAAAAGCGCGTACCTGACCGCACTCTCTATGAAGGGAGAAACCATTGATGAGATTACCGGTTCCGCAAGCGGAATGAAAGCACATGCTCTGCAGGTGGAGCATGATATGGATGTGATGGAGATTGTAGGAACCGGCGGAGATAAATCGAATTCCTTTAATATTTCCACCACGGCTTCCCTGGTTATTGCAGCAGCAGGCGTTCCGGTGGCGAAGCACGGCAACCGGGCAGCCTCCAGCAAAAGCGGGGCGGCAGACTGTTTAGAGGCACTGGGAGTAAATATCTCTTTAGAGCCGGAGGAATGTACCAAGCTGTTAAAGGAGGCAGGAATCTGCTTTTTGTTTGCACAAAAGTATCATTCTGCCATGAAGTATGTGGGACCGATTCGTAAGGAGCTGGGGATTCGCACGGTATTTAACATTCTAGGGCCCTTGACCAACCCGGCAAATGCCAATATGCAGGTGATGGGCGTATATGCGGAGGCTTTGGTAGAGCCAATGGCGCATGTCCTCTCTAAGCTGGGTGTAAAGAGCGGTATGGTAGTATATGGCACGGATGTGCTGGATGAGATTTCCATGAGTGCGCCTACGAAGGTGTGCGAGTTTAAAAACGGACAGTTTCAGACATACACGATTACGCCGGAGCAGTTCGGCTTTGAAAGCTGTGAAAAGGATGCGCTGTTGGGAGGTACGCCGGAGGAAAATGCGGCGATTGCCCAATCCGTTTTGGCGGGTGATAAGGGGCCTCAGAGAAACGCAGTTGTCATGAATGCAGGCGCAGGGCTTTATGTATCAGGAAAGGCAGACAGCCTGGAGGCAGGCGTCCGCATGGCGGAGAAGCTCATTGACAGCGGAGCGGCAAAGGAAAAGCTGGAGCAGTTTATCGCACTGTCAAATAGCCGATAAGTCGGCGGACTCCCATATTTTCTTGTATTTTGGGAAATAGAATGGTATGATTAGACAGGAAAGGCAGGGCACCTTCCCAGACATCTTTTTGGGAGGGGATTGAGAAGTAATATGAGCATACACAATAATCAAAAGAAAATAGCGGTAATCAATGATTTTTCAGGTTTTGGACGTTGTTCTATTGCGGTGGCGCTGCCAATTATTTCAGTGATGGGGATTCAGTGCTGTCCCCTGCCGACCTCCATATTTTCCAACCATACGGGTTTTGAGAGCTTCTTTTTTGACGACTATACCCGCAGCATGGAGCGGTACATGGAGGAGTGGAAGAAGCTGGATTTGCAGTTTGAGGGCATCTGCACCGGCTTTTTGGGCTCTAAGGAGCAGATTGCCATAGTGAGCCATTTTTTTGATATGTTTAAGAATGAGAATACTATGGTGTTGATTGATCCGGTGATGGGGGATTATGGAAAACCTTATCCGACCTACACTTATGATATGTGCCGGGAGATGAAAAAGCTGGTTCGTCATGCGGATATATTGACGCCGAATTTGACTGAGGCATGTATATTAACCGATACGCCCTATAAGGAAAAGTGGAGGAGAAAGGAACTCCTTGACATGGCGGACTATCTCTCCGGACAGGGGCCGGAAAAAATCGTCATAACCGGGATTATACAGGGTTCCTTTATCGCTAATTTTTGTTATGAGCGGGGGAAGGAGCCGGCCATGATTAAGACGCACAGGGTGGGACATTCCCGTTCCGGCACAGGAGACATTTTTTCTTCCATTGTGGCGGCGGATGCGGTAAACGGCATAGAATTCTCTGTATCTGTCAAAAAGGCCTGTCGTTTCATCAAAAAATGCATTGAGCGTTCTGTTGAGATGAAACTGCCGCTGACAGACGGGGTCTGCTTCGAGGAGTTTCTTGGAAAGCTTTCATAAGTTACGCAATGGTCGGCTCCTTACGAAAGCTATAATAGTCGTATGCTCCTACGGAACATATGGTATATGAGAAGAGGAAGTAATTATGGAAATTCTATACAAGGTACATCAAAATCTTTATGTAAATTTAACGAACCAATGTCCCTGCGCCTGTACCTTCTGCCTGCGGCAGACCATGGATTATGTCGGGGAATCCGTTGGTATCCGTGAGGGCAGTGCAAAGCAGGGCGGACAGGATGCTGTCAGCCTGTGGCTGGAGCATGAGCCTACCTTCCGGGAGGTAATAAAGGCATTTTCCAGCCAGGATATGACCCAGTACAATGAAGTGGTGTTCTGTGGTTTTGGTGAGCCAATGATGGCGTTTGATATGTTAAAGCAGGTGGCGTCCTATGTGAAGGATGCTTACGGCAAACCGGTGAGGGTGAATACCAATGGTTTAGGGAACCTGATTTGCGGACGGGACATCACGCCGGAGCTTCACGGATTGGTGGATACCATTTCCATTAGCCTGAATACCCCGGATGCAAAGAAATACCACGAGCTTGTGAGGAGCCGTTATGGTGAGAAGTCCTTTGAGGCCATGCTGGACTTTGCTAAAAAGTGTACCGGTTATGTGCCCAATGTGGTTTTGACGACAGTGGATACCACGCTGACAAAGGAAGAAGAAGCACAGTGCCGGAAAATCTGTGACGATATTGGAGCTGTCTACCGCATCC
The DNA here is from genome assembly GCA_947175805.1 of uncultured Clostridiaceae bacterium. GTDB lineage: Bacteria > Bacillota > Clostridia > Lachnospirales > Lachnospiraceae > RGIG6919. Next base: position 6,487 of record CAMWOF010000080.1, on the reverse strand, counting down.
GTGCATGGGAGGGAGAACCGCATGGAGCATCCAACATTTAATCAAAGGAGGATTTTATGAAAGCATTAGGTCAATTTTTATTTGGAATTGTATTGGCGGTTATTGGAGGAATGATATTTTTGCAAAATGTAGATGTGCGGGGCTTCCACTCCGGCTTCTTTGGTTTTACCTCCGGGGGAATGTTCCATATGGGAACCAGCAGTATGGGGATGCTGGTGCTGATTATGGGAATCTTTTTCTTTCTGGTGATTGTAAAACCCAATATCATTACGAAGGGGCTTTTGTTCCTCTCGTTTTTGTGCTTTGTGGTGTCTATTATATTGAGCCTGAACTTTGGTTTTAAGCATATGAATGCATTTACGCTGTTTGCAATTTTAGCGTTGTTTATCTCCGGGCTGGCGCTGATATTTAAGGCTGTGATGGGACTGGAAAAAGCGGAAAAGGAAGCCGGGATTGGCAAGGATGATCCGTTAGATAAATACCGTTAGTATAACAATAAAAAACAGGCATGAAGCCGAAGGGCGCAGAGCTTATTCTATCTGCTGCCGCCAGGGCTTTATGCCTGTTTTTAGTTTGCTATCCCTTCTTGTATTTCACGGACGCAGGCTGTCCCTTGCCCTTAAGAAGCTTTTTCAACTTCTTATATTTAGATTTTGGAAGGGTAATTTTTGCCTTTTTGCTGATGCCCTTAAAGGCATTTGCCTTTACGGTTTTTAAGCCCTTTGATTTTATTATCACGGTCTTTAACACCTTGTCGCCGCTGAAGGCATTTTTGCCGATGGTTTTTACCTTGGCTCCGATGGTAACCTTTGTGAGCTTTGTGTTTCCCTGGAAAGCGGAATCACCGATGGAGGTCACGTTCTTGCCAATCGTTACGGTTTTCAGCTTCTTATAATTCTTAAATGCCTTCGCCTTGATGGAGGTTACCTTAAATTTAAAGGTTCTGTATGTAATTGTGGCAGGCACCTTTAGCGAGGTCAGCTTTTTCGAGGTGGCGCCAATTAACTGGACGGTGCCGTTTTTCTTTGAGGATTTGGTCACCTTGTATTTTAATTTGCCTACCGTAATGGTTGTGCCTTTCTTCGGCAGAACCCCCGGAAGATTTTTCTGGGCATATTCATTTTGTGAGACGTCAATTTGCTCAGGGTCTACGCCCTCGAAGGAATCCGGCGCAATATAAATAACATTTTCCGGAATAACCAGCTCCTTGACATTCTGACAGCCCTCAAAGGCTCCGGACTCGATTCTTTCCAGGGAATCCGGAAGAATAATCGTCTCTAAGTTTTGGCATCCGGCAAAGGTATCTGCCTCCAATGTGGTAAGCCCTTCAGGAATATTTATCTCGTGAAGATTCTGGCAGTCCTTAAAGGCGCCCTCGCCAATTGAGGTGATGCCGTCCGTAAAATATACGTTGTTGATATTGTCGCACTCATAAAAGGCATACTTGCCGATGGAAGTCAGAGTCGGCGGGAACGTGGTAAAGTGATAATTGTTACACTCATAAAAGCAGTAGTCGGGAATCGCCGTGAGGCTGGAATTCTCGATGGTAAGCTCCATGTTGACGCAGTGGGCAAAGCAGTATTCGCCCAGGGTGGTCACGCTCTTTGGCAGAGCGGAATGTAGATTGCTGTTGTGGGCAAATGCCCAGGCGCCAATGGAAACCACCTGTGCGTTTTCCGGAAACGTAATGGTATTGATGTTATTTCCCTCGCTGAAGGCATAGTTGCCAATGGTGGTGACTGTAGACGGAATCCCAAAACCCTGTACATCATTGGCATGCTCTGCTGCGCAGTCCAGAATAGAAATGATTCCCTCCGGCAGCGTATACTCCCCTGCATAGTGGTATGCGCTTGCCCAGCGGTACATCACAGTGCCGTCAATGCTCAAAAGAAGCGGTCCGTACCCATAGCTGACATCCGTTCCCTGTACATCCTTCAGGGTGCAGGTGCCGTCATAGGTCTTAAACGCAGTGTTTCCCGCAGGCACAACAAAGCCGGACACGGACGTGGTCTTGCGGAAGGCAAGGGTGCCAAGGCTGTTCAGTGCGGTTGGCAGCATAACGCATCCGCTCCGCATATTAATATAGTAGTAATTCACGCCGGAGGCAGTAATCTCTTCAATGCGGGAGCTTTTGCTGAAATATGTACCTGCAGCCGTTTCCGCTGCCAGATAATCTGCACTGATTGGCGTGTAGGTTGCAACTGTATTCAGTGCAGTGCAGCCGCTGAATACGCCATCGCCCCAAACCTGCATCGTATCTGGAACAATCAATGTCTGTAATGTGGAATTATCCGTAAATGCGGTGGAAATGCCGATGACATTGACCCCTTGAATCACCGTCGGAACCACTACAGTGGTGTCAGTGCCGGTATAGCCGGTGATAAGCCCGGTGGAAGCATCAATGGAAAAGGCAGTCTCTGGTGTAAAGTTTTTGTAGCTGTCCTCCTGGGCATCAGCGGCGATAATACCTGCGGTGCCGAACAGCATGAGCATACACATGATAAAGGCAAGCCCCCTTCGGAGCAAAGCGCTGTGGAAGCATGCAATTTGTGTATCGCATTTGTTAGTGCGTTTCATAAAAAACCTCCTTGCTTTTAAAATGTATGATGTTGAAAAGTTGTCTCTTATTATACAGGAAATGGGGAAAATTAGCCAGCAAAATTCACCCCTCGGAGAGAAGTTATTGTATGGGTTGCTGCTGTGAGTGCAAAGTACACAGAATGGACATATTTTTTTCTAGCTTATTTCACAAATATGGATTACAATAGTATAATGTGAAAAAAATAGGAATCGGAGGGAATATCTTGATTGAAGTAACAAATCTCGTGAAAAGATACGGCAACCATACTGCCGTGGACCGTTTGAGCTTTACGGTGGAGGACGGTCAGATTTATGGATTCTTAGGCCCGAATGGCGCAGGTAAATCCACCACAATGAACATTATGACAGGGTATATCGCTGCCACGGAAGGGCAGGTTTTAATTAACGGGCATGATATTTTAGAGGAGCCGGCAGAGGCAAAAAAATGCATTGGGTATTTGCCGGAGCTGCCGCCTTTATATATGGATATGACTGTGCGTGAGTACTTAAAATTTGTAGCGGAGTTAAAAAAGCTTCCGAAAAAGGAGCATGCTGACCATATTGCAGAGGTTATGGAGACGGTTAAAATTACGGATATGGCGGACCGTCTGATTAAGAATCTGTCTAAGGGCTACAGGCAGCGGGTCGGTCTTGCTCAGGCGATTATAGGCTATCCTGAGATTATTATTTTAGATGAACCCACTGTAGGGTTAGATCCGAAGCAGATTATAGAAATCCGTGATTTAATCCGAAGCCTGGGCAAGAAGCATACGGTTATCTTGAGCTCCCACATTTTATCTGAGGTCAGCGCAGTCTGCGACCAAATTATGATTATATCGAAAGGGAAGCTTGTGGCAAATGATACGCCGGAGAAGCTCTCCGAGATGGCTTCGGGAACTACAGATATCCATCTGGAGATAAAAGGAGACAGGGAGCGGGTTAAGGCAGCAATAAAGAGCTGTGGGTTCATAGATTATATTGAGGTTAACAGCTATCAGAAGGATACAGGCTGTGGCGTATACACGGTTCATGTGCAGGAGAACCAGGATATCCGGGAGGAGATTTTTTATAAGATGGCGGATATCAAGGCGCCGATACTGGAAATGTCCATCTCAAGAAAATCTCTGGAGGATGTATTCTTAGAGCTTACAAAGGACGAGGCGGTGAGCCGCTCTGAAAAGAAGGCAAAAAGAACCGCAAACGGCGCAGAAAATGAAACGGCGTCCGAAGACGAAGCCGGAACAGATGAGACGTCTGGGGACGAAGCCGGAGCAGATGAGACGTCCGGAGACAAAGCTGGAACAGATGAGGCAGCCAGAGAGGAGGATGAATAATGTTAGCGATATATAAGAGGGAACTGAAGAGCTACTATTCCGGTTTCATGGGATTTGTTTTTGCGGCATTTCTGCTGTTTATAATAGGCATCTATTTTACTGCATATAATCTCGCACAGGGATATCCACATTTTGGTTACGCATTAAGCGGTGTCACCTTTGTATTTCTGGTGCTGGTGCCGATTATCACGATGCGGTGTATGTCGGAGGAGCGCAGAAGCAAGACTGACCAGCTTATATTTACCTCTCCTGTGTCGGTGACAGGCATGGTGCTCGGCAAATATTTTGCCCTGCTCACCGTATTTGCCCTGCCGATGGCGATTACCTGCCTGTATCCTCTGATTCTGGCAAGTATGGGTAAAATTTCCTATGCCATGGCATATAGCTCTATTTTAGCCTTTTTCCTTGTGGGCTGTGTTGATTTGGCAGTGGGTATGTTTATATCATCCCTGACGGAAAGCCCGGTGCTCGCAGCAGTACTCACTTTTGTGGTGCTTTTTGCTGATTACTTAATCAGTGGAATTGCAAGCTTTTTTTCAAATGAATCTACAAGCTCTTTTTTGGGCTTTGCGCTGTTTGTGCTGGCGGTTGCCCTGCTGCTTTTTATCATGACAAAAAGCCTCTGGCTTTCTGTTATTGTCGGTGTAGTGTTAGAGGCTGTGCTTGCCGTACTGTATGTGACAAAGGCAACTATTTTCACGGGAACGATTCAAAATGTGCTGGGAGCGCTGGATGTGGCTGCGCGAATGGATGATTTTATCAATGGCGTGTTCAATACATCTAATCTGGTTTATCTGCTGTCGGCAGCGTGTCTGTTCGTATTTTTTACGATACAGTCCGTGGAAAAGAGACGTTGGTATTAGTTTGGGTATAGGAGGCGCAATCATGAATAAAGAGAAGAACCAAAATAATATAGATGCCGGGGAAGAGAAACGTGTGGAGAAGAAGAAGGCTCCAAAGCTGGCGAAGGAGACCAGAAAGCGGTTTTTGAAGAAGGGCTCTTACAGCTTTGCGCTGTGTGTTATTGTGACGGCGGTGGTTGTGGCGCTGAATTTGATGATGGGTCAGCTTCCGGCATCCGTCAATGAAATTGATATCAGCGAGCAGAAGCTATATTCCCTTTCGGAGCAGACCTTAAATGTCTTAAAGGAATTAGATAAGGATGTCACCATTTATCACATTGCCAGCAAGGGCAGTGAGGATGATATCCTGAAAAAAATGTTAGCCCAGTATGAGGCACATTCGACTCATATTAAGGTAGAGTTAAAGCAGCCGAATTTAAATCCGCAGTTTACAAGCCAGTACACAGATGATGTGGTCAGTGAGAACAGCCTGATTGTGGTCTGCGGAGATAAAAACAGAATTATCAACTATTCGGATATGTACGAGTCATCCTATTCGGCGACTACCTACCAGGAGCAGATAACCGGCTTTGACGGAGAGGGGCAGATAACCAGTGCACTTAATATGCTTACCAGTGAAAATCTTCCGGTGATGTATACGCTGCAGGGACATGATGAGTTAGATCTGTCCTCCGGTTTAAAGACGATGATAGAAAAAGAAAATATTAGTGTGCAGGAGCTGAGCCTGCTGACGATGGATGCGGTGCCGGAGGATTGTCATATTCTTTTGATTCTGTCACCGAGGGTAGACCTGTCCTCTGAGGATGCAGAGAAAATCAGGGCATACATGAAGGCAGGGGGCAAAGCAGTGGTTGCCACTTACTTCACCATGGAGGATATGCCGAATCTGGATTCTGTGATGGCGGATTATGGTGTAGGCATATCGGAGGGTGTTATTTTGGAGGGGGACAGTTCAAGCTATGCATACCAGAATCCGATGTATGTGGTGCCATCGATAGCGGACACGGCTTACACCTCTGACCTGGCAGACAGTAATTATTTTGTGCTGACGCCAATCATACAGGCGGTGCAGACCTTAATGGATGCGGATGATTCCGTGAAAATTATGCCGCTTTTAACCTCCAGCGCCCAATCTTTTGAAAAGAAGAATCCTGAATCTGCAGAAACACTTGAGCGTGAGGATGGGGATGAATTGGGCCCTTACAGCCTTGCCGTGGCAGTGGAAAAGACGGAGGAGGAGATTGTTTCAGGAATGGTTGTGATTGGCTCCGAGAGTGTGTTTGACGAGGGTGTAGACTCTGTGGTTTCCGGCGCAAATTATATGTTCCTGATGAATATATTCAGCCAGCTTGCAGATCATGAAACTACATCTGCCATTGCCAGCAAAAGCCTGTCTTATGATTCTCTGAATATTACAACAGGGCAGGTGGTGTTCTGGAGGAATATCACGATGTTTGTTCTGCCGGTAGTATTGCTGATGATTGGCGGTATTATCTGGTTTGGAAGGAGAAGGCGATGAAAATGAAAAAAATGCTGCCGCTATTGGCGGGCATTGTCGTGTTTGCGTTGTTAATCTGCGGCTATACCGCACTAAAGAATAAAAATGAAAATGCACAGACCTCGGAGGAGGATGCTCCCGCATTATATTCCTATGCGCTTGAAGATTTGACAGAGGCCTCTTTTACAGATGAGCATGGTAAGATGCTCACC
>CAMWOF010000079.1 GCA_947175805.1 uncultured Clostridiaceae bacterium | reverse complement strand
GTATATAGCCGCACCGATTCTGCAACATGGATGACGGTGCCAACCTTTGCTCGGATTAGAAAGTCTTCGTTTTTGGATGTGAGTAGTCTGGAAAAATATGACAAAGATTTTCTTGATGACATAGACAAAGAGAAGGATGAGGTGCTAAATCTTCAAGACTTATATACAAAAAGAAATTAAAATACACTGGTTATGAAGCCTGTGTATATGGAAACGTGGACGTTGAAGTTTTACAGAAAAGAAGTGCTTAGTAGTTCCTACTATTGCGATATTGTTTGTGAGATTGGATTCTTCTAGATTTTCGATGGTTTCTCGGATTCATAATAAGTTGGCTTGGATATGTGGATTGACAACTGGATATTGTGGTTTTTGGAAAAATATCAGATGAGCATTGAAAAAGAGTGCCCCTTTTCCTTGGAATTAATGAGATTTTTTGGAGTAGAGGTATGTTTATTTTGAGATGACTATTCGTATGAATATAAAAATGGTATTAACATAAATCGACATTACCTATATATCATGATAGCATGGAGGTGGCAGTACCACATTTTAGAAGAACGGTGCTTGCCATATTCTAGTTTATAATCTATCTTTTCACATTTGTTTGAATGTTCAACAGTAGTTCATCTGTTGAGTTCTGGCTTCCATTTCTTATTGTTCCTTGACGGTATGTTGAAAATTTGTGGCTTGTCCTTTTGTTGGATATGTGTGGTTCTTCCATATTTGGAATATGAGCGGGGATGTTTACAGAAACAGCTTTTTTCCGTTTTGTAAGAGGATATCTGCAACTTTTTCAATATTTTGCTTTTTCTGCTCCATTGTGATGTAAGCGTAAGCTTGCCTGGCAAACAGGAACGCCATCCTTTGTACGTAAAGTGCCCCGTATGAACTAGTTGTAGCCGGATTCTTTAGTGTAGTTACAGAATGTATTTGGATTGTTCCAACCTTGCCGTTTCCGACAACAGTACTCTACCAGAAACTGTAAGGCGGGGCGGGATTTATTAATTCCTTAAGAACGGATGCATTGAGGAATTGCTCCTTATACAGTTAGAAGATGAGATAAAAGGGATTAGTGTCTGGGAGAGGGATGTGCTACAACAGGGAAGGAGTTTTGAAGTGGTTTGTGCTACAGGGAGTTATATTAGCATGGTTTTCTCTTTTTCGTTTTTGTTTAATCTGTTTGATGCAGTTATTTTTGTCAGGCTGTTATAGGTGGTCAAAGTCATTGTAAAAGCTTCCGATGCTGGGAATGTCATTGACAGGAAAAAACTTGAAAATGGTATACAACGATAAGTAATCTTCACCATTTGGTAATAAAATGTACCTTCGGTTTAATGGACAGAGGAAATGAACGCAGCAGGCAGAAAGAAAATCGTGTGGGAGATTTGCTAATTGAAGAGATAATGTTCATGTATGATAGTATCAGTTTTAGAGAGAGTCAGATAATAGAGTTTTTTGATTATGTCCCATGTTTCTTTAGAGATAGCAAAGAAATTGAGAAGTGATGTAAGATATTTGAACACGAAGGTGTTTTGATAGGTGGATTGTTCATCAGAATTAGCAGGTAATATAAAAATGACCTTCAATTGTTTTTCGATAAAAAGTGAGTTTTTTATAAAACAGGATTTGAAGATTGTAAAAAATGGGAGTGGGAGAGTCCAAGAGGCTATTTGATGGAATGTCAAAAGCGATGTCGAAGACGCTTTTTGTTGGAGGATTTGTAACATGGAGGATATAGTAAGACCAATAAATTTTTATAGCAACTTTTTGCCAGCTAGAAAGGTAGATCATAGCTGGCAATATTGTGCTTTTGGAATACTGGACGGAGTGAGTGTTGAAGAGCCTTTTTATGAGAAGGATGTAGAAGATAATACTGTTTTAAAACAAATATGGGAGCATCTAAGTAAGCGGGTAAAAGAATTAAAAGGAAATTATGCTGTTCAGACGATTTATGCAGTATGTCATGCAGATAAACAGGAGGAAAAGGCATTTTGGCAACCGATAAAGTCGGAAGAAGGAGTTATGCCGTTTGTTTTCTTTTGTCGAGCGCAGTATCAGGGAGATTTGCAGTCTTTACGTAAAAATAAGGCTATTATAAAAGAGAAACTTGAAAAAGATGGAAAAATTAAAACATGGATTTACCTGACATATGATAATTCAGATCTGCTCATTGTTATAAAAGCCGTTTCTTATGAAATTGGGGCGGGAGCAATAAACAGTATGCATAACAATATTAATTTTGCCTTTGGCGAAGGTAGTTTATGTGTTTTGAAAAATAGTTTTACGGTTTTTGCAGTGGATCAAGAATTTATTAATCAATTAGGGGATGGAAAGAAAGAGGAAGAAAAAAGCATTTTTGAGTATTTGAATCAGACGAAGATAGAGCAGGTTGTCGTTAAGGTAATTGAGAAAAAATTTGGCTGTGCAAAGAAATTGCGAGAGGAATTAGGCAAAGTGCATGATAACAAAAAAATTCAGACAAAACATCTCTTGGGCACGGACGATGAATTAATTATTCTAGAGGAAATAGGCTGGGGGACATTTCTCAGGTTATATCAAAACCAAGAAGGATTTTTTTATAATGCTGCCCCTATATATATAAAATATATTGCAGGGGCGACTACAACAATATGTACAAGTATAGAGGAGAAAGACTATTTCAGGGATTGGAAAATATCAAAAGTTCTTTTAGAACAACAGGAAAAATGGGAAAAGTGGTACAATAAATGTATTGATAATCTTAGAGAGTGCCTGAGAAAGAAAGAAGGAGACTTTAAGGAATTGTATATCATATTAAATACATTACCTAAATTTTCGGGCAAAGTATTTTCGGATTACCTATATTTTTCTGTGTTAAGACCGTTAAGGGCACTGATAGAATTTCAGCCTGACAGAAATGCAGGACAGAAATGTCAGGGTTCACATGATGATGCGTATTATGAATTTATAAAGGGTTTCAATATGTATATTCAGAATTCTGTGAAATCTGACCGGCATACAATGCAGATGATGGATTTTAATTCAAAGATATATGATATTCCGGTGAAGCTCAATGCATTTTATATTGCATTTATTTATAATGTATGTAATATGCTGAATATACCGGAAGAAAAGGAAGATAAGCATCGTTATGATTTTTTGGTAGTGCCCGGAGCGACAAATATCGTAACAGTGCTGGAACTGTATAGCAAGCAGGATAATAAGAAAAGATTGCTTCGTGTCGAAATACCAGAAGATAGGTTTTTTGACATATCTAATATGATGCGTGTTTTTTCGCACGAAGTAGCACATTACGTAGGGTCTGGATTGCGTAATCGTAAAAATCGTTACGATTCTGTCGTGAAAAACATTACAGATATATATACAAATTTTGTGAAATCATATTGGCATGGGTATAAAGAGCAACCGTCCGATGAGGGGTGGGAAACGGTCTCTCAAAGGTTATTTTACATGCTTCAGGATTTGCTTGCATGTAAGTTGGATAGTGAATATCTGGAAAATGTGCAGTTTGCTATGGTGGGCAATTCTGCCGGTAAAATGGCAGAACGGATTGCAACTCATAATCGAGAATATTGGAGTGGCTTGGAGTTTTTGCGAACATATGGATATTCTGATATGTCGGATATTCTTTTGACAAATTTGGACAATATCTATCAGGATATCACATATGGAATGCCAGAGAAAGAGCAGAATGAATTATTGACAAAAGTAGAATGGGCATCACAACGTTTTCTGGCAAGGCATATAGAAGGAAGTTCTTTGATAACGATGGATACAATATTTGCATTACTGGAGTCAGTTTATGAAGAGTGTTTCTCTGATTTGGCATCAATTTTTCTTTTGAATCTGGATGCCAGAGCTTATTTGGACACATTAATTTCTGATGCAGGAAGTCAGGATATGGATGTGGAAACCTTGATTGAGACGGAAGTAATTTATCGTATTACGCTGGTTATGGATGTTTTGAAAGAGAAAAAGGGAGATAGATGGCTGGAAGATGTGTGCCATAATGATATGTTGGTTAAAGCTAGGCTCACTATCATTAAAAGAAGCCAGATAATATATAACAGTGCAGTCAAATCATGTAAGTACGATGAAAATTATGTGATCAGTTCATTTAGGGCTTTGATGGATGAAAAGATATATTGGAAAATCAGGGATTATTTGTGCCAATGTTATGATTTATTTCAAGCGAAGATACAGAGAAATACAGTAAGTGGGATATACCGATGTTTGTGCAATACGCAGAAAAGTATTGAAGAGCGCATTGAACAGATGGAGGAATATATCGAACAATTTAGAAAAGACATTGTTACTGTATTTGACAAAGAATCATAGTGCTAAGGAGAGTACAGAGGATGACAGACCAGAATGAAAAAAGAAAAAGAGCTGTTGAGATAAATTTTGAGATAAGAAGATTTAAAGAGGAATTAGTCGAAGAATTAAAAGCGAGAATGCGATTTAAGGGCATTGAGAAGATAGTCGATTGCTTGGGAATGGTTATTGCTTTATATTATCAAGGGACTTGGGGAACTTCGGCAAGGAAGGCACCTTGTAATATTATGCTGTCCCACGACGGTTCCAGAATTGAGAACTGTATTAATTATAGTTCATATAGAACAGAAGATGAGGAGAGAAAAATTATAAATGTTGTGGAGGGAAAGATTCAAGAAGAAATAAAGAAAAAATTATCTGGCATCAATGAGATAGATTTTCGGTGTAAAGAAATAAAGTATGGACAAAAAGCGGAATTTTCTGCCCCGATACTGATTGTATTTGGAGTATATGATTTGACAAATGAAGGTGTAAAGATTAAACATCAGATTTATAAAAAGCTAATTTTAGATTTTTTGATGCAGACAATTAATAATATGTCAGATTTTGACAAATTCACTCAGGATAATAGTGCATTTTGGAATGACATATCGTACAATTTTATTGAGAATTATAAAGAAATTGTGTTTGAACAGTGTAAACTTCCTGACATTGAATTGGTAGAGCAGGTTTCGAGAAGTCCATATGAAAGACGAGAATGTAGGGGAGGAGTGGTTTTTGTAAACAGTGGGGAGTCGGTTAAGGACATTGTAAAATTAGACTCATCAAATGAATGGTCATTTAAAGATACAGAGTTTGTGCGTAAAATGCTGGAAATAGCGACAAAAAACCGCTATTTGTTTGTACAGTCAGAAGAATCATATCGGATAGAGGGATTTGGCTTTAAAAGCGAGGAAGATTTAAACAAACATAGTGCGTGTATTAAATTTAGGGGAAGTTTCAGTTATTCGGTTTTTTCTATGGGAGAAGAAATATTAAGATGCGAAAATGGCAGTTATTATCCGGCGACAGAGGATATTGAGTTTTCTATTGATGAAATCTGTAGTCGCTATAAAAATATCCCCGGTTTAAAAAGTATTATGCAGAAACGGGATAGGATAGAACACGGAGCTATTTACATATTTGCAGAAGATGCCCAGGATATATGTGATATCCTGTGCAGAAAATATAAGAGAGGAACCATTGTTGAAACATTTATTATAAGAGACAGGGAAGATTTTTTTGTTAGTTTATCGGCAGTTGATGGGGCGGTATTGGCAGATATGAATGGGAACTGTTATGCATATGGTGTCATATTGGACGGTGAAGCGAAAGTGGAGGCAGATTTGACGAGAGGATCAAGGTATAACTCGGCAAAAAACTATGTACATAGAGCAAAAAGATTGGCAGTTGTTATCTCTGAAGACAAAGAAAGAGAGCCTGATATAATCCCAGGGTGGGAAGTAGGGATATGATACTTGTTTAAATGTACCATGGATTCTCCTGCTGTAGAATAGTATACAATATATTTGACACCAGCAGAGGAAACAATATGAATAATTTGGTAGAAATCAGAGAAATATTTTTAAAATCTAATATATCTGTACATATCTTTCATTAAAGCTTAAATGGAAAAATACACTCTTCTATGTATCATCAATGTCAAGAGAGGGGTTATGCAACACCTGTGGATGTATTAATGGACATAGAGGTGCTTCCGAAAAAGAAGTATGAGGATTGGCGGTTTGGGAGAATTGCATATCTGGTGAGTATTTGCACTGTTAATCTCTGTACCCTTTCTTCTATTATGCATCAAATGCGTGTGTATGTGAAAAAACAAAATTAAAACCATCTTTTTGTTATTACAAACAATGGGGTCAAAAAAGAGGGGTGAGCAGGGAAAAAAGACGATAATCCCTCTACAGTTTAGCAAAAGCAGAAATCCAGATGTAGAAAAATGGTATGCAACACATTTTGTGGACATAAAGCGGATACAGGAGATAAAGGATAAGAAATAGAAAATGTTTAGGAACAGTCTTGATGGCTGTTCTTTTTTTGCCTTTTTCTGTTTGAAAGAGCGAAACGGTTACTTTTGAGCCAGAAAAAGAGTGTTTCTCCAACCAGTCTCCCCAAACATATCATCCCTATTTTGACCTTAGTGATTATAGTTTAAAAGAAATGAAAAATATTCAGCAACAGTAAAAGTGGTTAAATAATTGAATCAGATATCTGTAAATTAATCAAATATCAGGTCATCTATGATAAAGGCACCGACCTCCAAAGGTTAGAATAAAAGTCTAATCATCGGGAAGTCGGTATTTTTATGGTTTCGCAATCTCCTAAATAAAATCCCCTTGTACTAATCTAAACCATATGTTAAAATATTCCTGAGAAATTCAAGGACATAAGACGGTGTACCACCCTAAGAGGCTGCAACCTCTTAGGGCAAGGAATGGTAAGGTGACTACCACACGATACAGAACATGTCTGCGATACACGCATTTTTATTATAAGGGTATTTTCTTTTTTTTACAACCTGATTTGTGCGTGTTTATTTCTGTTCCCCGGAGAATGCTTTGTCGGCGGACGGATAATGGCAGACTGCTTTGTACAGCCTCGATATATATTTACAGGGTGTTAAGTGTGGACGCATACTTTACACCCTGTTCTTGATTTCTCGCAAGGAATACTTAAGGTGGCGGTGTATACTGCCATCTTGGGTATTCTGTGTGAGAAATCGGAGGTGATACAACATTGATATTCAATAACAAAACTTTGGCAGCCGATATGACTGCCGTGTTTTTTAGTAGGGATGTTAAGTGTTATTGAAAGAATAGGAATTAAGAAAATTGAAACTACTGATTTACCAGAGTAGGGATTCTGGGCGTTTATTAAAAAACAGGAGGATTAACAAAGATGAAAAAACTCAAGAAATTCACAGCACTGCTTGTCATTTTTGCATTTGTGTGCGGTTTATTTATGGCGGATGCGCCGTCTCAGAAGGTGGAGGCAGCCAAAGCTTCACAGTATGTAGTATTAAATGAAAATGCCCGCATTAAGGTGGGCGGATACTATTATTGGATTGAGGAAAAATCTACTCGAAAAAAAACAGTCTATGAGTACAAAAGCGCAAGCTTTAAAATTTTACGCTCTAAGACAGAAAAGGGGAAGGGAACCGTGATATATAAGACATCCGGCACCTTCAAATATAAAGAAGGAAAAGATACATGTTCTATGAAAAGATATGATTACATAGATGCTTTGACAAACGGAAAGTATGTTGTGTTTGGGGAAGAAGACGGAGTGACAGAAAAAATAACCTATTACCGAATCGGGGTAAACGGTAAGGGAAAGAAAAAAATCGCTGTATTTGATAACCCATTTTATGATCCTTGGAGCGGTTCCAAGTTTAGTGATTCAGGAATTTTGGGGGTTTATGGAGATAATCTGTTTTGCCAGACACCGGGCAAGAAAAAGAACGGCTATTATTTTACCATGACCTATAAAATATCCATGAAAACCGGAAAGAAGACACGTGTGAAAGCGGGGGATGATTATCCGGAATATAATGGCATCCGGCATTTTGATGGCAGATATGTCTACTCTCAATATGAAAAGAAAGCTTTTGATTGTAAAACTGGCAAGCAGGTAAAGACGAAGAAAATGGCCCATTACTGCTATGGGACAGACGGGAATGTGTATGGCATCAAAGTGAAGAATACAGAAAAAGATGGCATGGAATGTGCAAAAGTAAATATATATCGGATGAAAAATAACAAGGAAACAGAGGTTCTTAATCAAACCTTTGAAAAGGTGGATGAGCTTTTTTCATTGGTCATTACAGAAAAATTTATGTATTTTCATTTTAGATTATATGAGGGCGGCTATTATCAATACTATTATCAATATAACAGGGAAACTCAGGAAATTAAGGCAATCACAGAAAAACAGTATGACAAGTTTGAGGATATGGAGGAGAGGATATATTACTAATTGAGAAAATGATATGGACATATTTTTGGATTGCGTGAGCGATGTAATATGTTTTGGATTGTAGATTTAGCATGTGAAAAATTGTTGACGGAAGCGTTAAAATATTTTACATAAAAAGGTGTTATCGTAAAGCAACGGTTCGCCTTGTTAGATTCTAATCAAAAAAGCAACCTAACTTTGGCTGGTGCGGTTGCTTTTTTGATGTCTTTTATTTTTTCTGGTCTGTCGGATACTGATTACCGTGACAATGATACTGATAACCGTCACTACAATACCCACAAGCTCCAAAATCATGCCGAGCATCAATAGTGCATCCATTGCATACTCCCTAATGAAAATCTAATAAATGTACAGTATAATAGAGTAAAGGAGATGTCAAAATGTACAATCTTTTACTGATCGAAGATGAAAAAGCAATACAGAAGGTATTATGTGAACCGCTGGAGTGTGCAGGATATAAGGTGGCAACAGCATCTGATGGCTTGGAAGGCATTCAGATATTTCGTTCTCAGGCATTTGATCTTGTAATACTTGATATCATGCTGCCGAAAATTGATGGTTATACTGTATGTGAGATGATACGGCAGGAGTCCAAAGTACCTATTATACTTTTAACGGCGCTTGATGAAGAAGATGCACAGATTAAAGGTTTTGATTTATTGGCAGATGACTATATAACAAAACCTTTTTCTATTAAGCTTGTGCTAAAGCGTGTAGAAGCATTGCTGCGAAGAGTTACACCTGAGGAAGAGACTGGGGTTATCAGATACAAAGAAATGCGTGTAAGTGAACCCGGACGACAGGTTTTTGTGGGAGGAAAAGAGGTATTGCTTACTCATTTAGAATTTGAAATTTTACTGCTATTTCTAAAAAACAAGGGACGTGTATTTTCAAGGGATGAGATTTTAAATTTTGTTTGGGGATATGATTTTGT
>CAMWOF010000078.1 GCA_947175805.1 uncultured Clostridiaceae bacterium | reverse complement strand
ATGAGGGAAAGACCATGCCGGAGCTTAAGAATGACCCCGAGGGCTATTTTCAGTATTTTTTTGACGCACCGGAAAAATATCGTGCCCCTGAGCAGGGAGAATCTCTGACAGCCCTTTGCGAACGGGCTGCCGATTTTCTGACAGAAGTGATTGAACCCCTGTCCGATACATGCAGCCGGATTATGATTGTGGCTCATGGCGCCATCAATAAGGCAATGATGATGCATGTGAACGGCGAATCAGACATGAGCCGCTTCTGGGCTGGAAATCTTCAAAGGAACTGTAATGTTATTATTCTGGATTATATGCAGGGCTCTTATAGTATTACAGATGAGTCATGCCTGTTCTATGACCTTGAAACTGCAAGGCTTAAAAAGAAGGAGTTTCAAGGCTCCTAAATCTTATATATTCTGTGTAAAAAAAGAGGATTATGTCACAATAACATAATCCTCTTGGAGAATATAACTTCTTTTTTCGCTTCTACCTTAATTGCTTAATCCCCACAGTTATCCAGACACGGAGCGTTTTTGTCAAAAGCAGGATTAAATGCATAGAAGTTTTTAGAGTCCAGATGATCCTGTACAATACGCAGAGATTCGCCGAAACGCTGGAAATGTACAATCTCTCGCGCACGCAGGAATTTAATTGCATCGTACACATCTGGATTATCCTTGCTCAGTCTGAGGATATTGTCATAGGTTAGCCGCGCTTTCTGCTCTGCAGCCATGTTCTCATGCAAATCTGCAATTGGGTCTCCGGTGGACTGCATTGAGTCCGCAGACCATGGAACACCCGCCGCACTTACCGGATATATACCAGTGGTATGATCCACATAGTACTGATAAAAGCCTGACTTTTCTATCTCTGCCATAGACAGGTTCTTTGTGAGCTGATAGACAACTGAAGCCACAATTTCCATATGCCCAAGCTCCTCTGTGCCGATATCGGTCAAGCAGGCGGTAACCTCATTATACGGCATGGCAAAACGCTGGTTTAAATAACGCATAGCGGCTCCGGTTTCTCCATCAGGACCGCCGAGCTGACTGATGATGGCAGTTGCCAGTTTCGCATCTGTGGTCTTAATATTTACGGGATACTGTAGTCTCTTCTCATAAATGAACATCTAATCACACTCCTTCTGCCATGGGAACGGTGTCATCGCCCAAACCCACTGCTCATTCGGGTCTGCATGGCTCACCGTCAGTGGGCCGCAATACTTCTGATACTCCTTCTTTGCCGCACGAAGCATATCGTTATACTTAAAATATGCCTCCAATGCCGCTTCATCCTGCGGGTGAGTGTCAAGATAGAGTGCGAGATCCAAGCTCACCATAGATAACTCATCCACCGTCTGTAAAAGCTCGTTTGCCTGTTGATTGTGCATGTTGTTACCCCCTTACCCCACAAAATATTAAATTTAATTCAGGAAATGCTGTCCCCTCTGAAAGCGCCTTGCAAGGCGGATACAGCTCCTCAAACTGCTGCCATGGAACATACGACATGGCAAGGGGCATCCCATCCAAACCATGGACGTCACGGTGCATCATCATGTGCTCCGATTCCGAACGACGCGGCATTACCATGCTGCCGGAGGACGCTGTATGCCCACATTGTGATCTCTGTGATCTGGTCTGACTCATATTTCTGGTCTGGTATACGTTGTCAACCTGACATGAATTACCGGTTTGACACGAATTGTTGTTCTGGAAAGAACAATTTGATGATTTATTATAATAAGCCAAAAAACCTCTTCCTTTCATAATTGTTATTCAGGCAAATAATGCCTTTAAAATAACTTATGAAAAGAAAGAGGTTTTGGTTCTTCCGCTTATTTATTTTCTCTCATGATACCCTAACTGATTTTTTTCAGTTTTTTTGTCTTATATGTATACCGGTAGGTTGCATCATCCTTCATAATCACACAGTATTTGGAGGTAATCTCCGTGACATAAATCGCGCCATATTCAGAATCCGTCTCAAAAAACGCAAGCTTTTTCTTGCCCGAGCCATCCCGGTTACACTTATATAACGTAACCTTTTCCATATAGTCCCCGCCATAGTCTGTATAATACAGCTTATCACCAACAAACCTACATCCAAAACACCGCTTAGAAAGGGTTTTTACCTTTTTCATTCCATTTGCCGTAATCCGATACAGAGAGGTCTGGTATGGTGAAACATCAGACCGGTATTCATCCTGCGTCAGCACATATTTACCGGAGTTCGTGATAATGCTGACATTTGCGGCCTTTGACAGCTTCTTGGAGCTGATTTTATAGACATAGGTCTGCAGGGACCATTCATCGAAGTTCTCTCCAGTTAAAAAGACTTTGCCGCCGTACACTAAGCTGAGTTTCCAATATTTATTATTGGGCAGCTTTTTCAGTTTCGTCTCCTTTCCGGAGCTGCATACATATTTACACAGCCGGTTGTCAGATACATAGTAAATCTGCTTTCCATTGGTATAGCTTTGGTAAGAAATAGAGGTTTTCTTATATGGACCTTTTTTGCTCTTTGCCACATAAACCTTATAATCCTTTGTCGAGTATTTAAAATAATATTTGCCGCATTTTACGCTTTCGCCAAACTCATAATTTTCCCCAAACAGCGGCTTATACTCATCTGCCGCAGCCTCCGCATACATACCGCCCGCAAAAAATGCCCACAGCATGATAAGACCAATTACCAGCAGCCATTTTGACTTATATTTTAACTTGTCCATAAAAATACCTCTTTCATCGTTTCATATATACAATGGAATTATTATTTAATATTCTTTTCTGCCCAGATTTTTAAGCTTGTTGCCACATTAGATATCTCATTCAAACGGTCAATAATGCGCAACATGTCCTCCCGCTCTGTATCATCCACTACGCCGTCTTCGCTGATGCTTAAAAGCTCTTCCTGAATGCCCTCCATTTTGTTGAGCGCCACCAGTGCCTTCAGAGTGATACGCTCTAAACCGTTCACCTCCGCTTTTGGCACTGACTCTCCCAGCGGGCAGACATTTTTACAGTAATAGTTGCACAACTCCGGCGCCTCATAAATATCTGCCATGAGAGCAACCTTGTCCACCGGAACCACCTTTGTAACACCCAGCTCATAATCCGCCAGGCTGGACACAGATAAACCCAAAAGCTCTGCTGCACCCTCTCTGCTGTTTAATTTTCCATTTTTTTTGGCTGCCTGCTTACGGCACTGACAATAAATATTATCCGCAGCCCTCGATGGAGTATTTCCCATATTCTTCTCCTTGCATATCTATGTTGGATGCTTCTCTGACTTCTTATGCATATAACGGATACTTCTTGACAATCGTGCTTACAAGCTCCTTTGCCTTTGCCTCATCTTTGTCAATCACCGCTGCCTTTATTGCCTCGGCTATCGTAACCATATCCTCTTCATTTGCTCCTCTGGTAGTAACCGCCGGTGTACCCAGACGGATACCGCTGGTGACAAACGGCGACTTCGGGTCATTCGGCACAGTATTTTTGTTGGCGGTAATGTGTACGGAATCTAAGAGCTTCTCGACCTCCTTGCCCGTCAGCCCAAGGTTCTGCAGGTCTACTAACATCAAATGATTGTCCGTACCACCGGACACAATCTGGAAGCCTCTCTCCATTAATGCCTCAGAAAGCTTCTTGGCATTTTTTACGACCTGCTGCTGATATGCCTTATAATCATCACTTAAAGCTTCCTTTAAACACACTGCCTTTCCTGCAATCACATGCATTAAAGGTCCGCCCTGGATTCCCGGAAATACTGCTTTGTTGAAATTGTATTTTTCATTTACCTCATTGCTGGACAAAATCATACCGCCCCTCGGTCCCCTTAAGGTCTTATGCGTGGTGGTGGTGGTGACATGGGCATAAGGAATCGGGCTCATGTGAAGTCCGGCTGCCACCAGCCCGGCAATGTGCGCCATATCCACCATCAACACAGCGCCAACCTCGTCGGCAATCTCCCTGAAGCGCTTGAAATCGATGGCTCTCGCATATGCTGAGGCGCCGGCCACGATTAACTTTGGTCTGCACTCCTTTGCTATCTTCAGCACGTTGTCATAGTCAATCCAGCCCTCGTCATTGACCCCGTATGGCACGACATTAAAATACTTACCTGACATATTTACCGGGGAGCCGTGGGTCAAATGCCCGCCGTGGTCTAAGTTCATTCCCATAAAGGTATCTCCCGGCTCCATAATCGCAAAAAACACTGCCATATTCGCCTGGGCGCCGGAATGAGGCTGCACGTTGGCATACTCACAGCCAAAAAGCTGTTTTGCCCGTTCCCTTGCCAAATCCTCTACCACATCCACATACTCACAGCCGCCGTAATAACGCTTTCCCGGATAGCCCTCTGCGTATTTATTTGTAAGAGGACTTCCCATGGCAGCCATCACCGCTTTGCTTACAATATTTTCAGAAGCAATAAGCTCGATATTGTTATCCTGCCTGTGAATCTCATCTGTCATTGCCTTTGCAACCTCTGGATCAAATGTGCTAATCTCTTCAAAACTATACATCCCGTTACCTCCCGTTTTCTGTATGATTCCAGCTTACAGTTCAAAATGACGGTGCCAATCAGAACACCGTCATCCTTGAACAATCTTTTTTTATTTTACAATGAGTTGCCTAAATATGCAAGAGGTTTACCGATTTTCATTTACATAGGTTGTCACCCGGTTTTGAATGATATCCACTGTATCCTCTATACTTCTGTCCCCGGCAAAATAATAGGCGGCCTCCTCCTGTACAATGTCCATTATTGTTTCATCATGGGCAACGGTCTTTGCAGCACGCTCCACAATATCCACATACTTTGCCTGCTGCGCTTCTGACAAGGACATCTGTCCTAATCTCAGCAAAAAGCAATCCTGCCTTGTAGGAAGATACGATATGCTCATAGTATCGCTCTGATAATCCTTTGACATCAGTGTACGGAGAAATTCCCACGCCTCCTCCTTGTAATCTGATTTTTCAGAAATTCCAATCCGAGAGCTGAAGCTGATATAATTCCCCTGCCTGTCACTGCTCGGATAGCCGATGAAATTAACATCCCCGCCAAATAGCTCCATGGTTTCCTTGAAATCGTCAAGCTCTGTGGAGGCCTCCCGAAACAGGATATCCCCCTTTCTTAGAAGCACCGCCTCATCCTCCGTCCACTCCCAGTTTTCCGCATCCGTCCCCCTCTCATTGCATATTTTTAACAGTTTTTTAAAATCCTCACTGTCAAAGCTGCAGACTCCTGTCTGCTTATCCACAAAATCCGTTTCCTGACACCAGAACATCACCTGCAACAGCAAATCTTTCTCATTAATATAGAAGAATTGGGCATTTTTATTTTTTTTACTTAACAGCTCCTCTAGCTCCTCAAACGTCCATCCGTCGGCTGTTCCTACATCGGATGTCTTTGCCGCAAGGGTATGCACTAAAAAGCCGGTGGAAATGTAATAGAGCTTTCCGTCTATTTTCATCGCCTCCAATACAGAGGGCTGAATATCATTTACAGAAAGGGATGCATCCTTTTCATAAAACGGCGTTAAATCTGTAAGAAGGTTCTGCGCCGCAAACTGCTCCGGCGATAAGTCCCATAAATCCAATATGTCGGGAATATTGCCTGTAAGAATATCCATATTCAGCTTTGCCGCAGCATCCGTTTCACTAGAATAGTCCCTGATTACAATTTCTATATCCGACTGGGATTTGTTAAAGGCATAGATGGCCTCCTTCAAATCCATATCCATATACAGAGTGGCATAAGTCAACTTCTTTCTTGTCTTCCCATCAGATATTTTCCTGGCATAAATGGCGGGCACCGAGAAAGTTGTACCATTTTCCTCTTTGTACAGGTCGCCAAGAAAGCCTTCGCCTCCCAGAGGTACTGTCCCTATATCCGCAGATGAAGCCATATAGTCAAACCGCATGTCAGCAGTCTCCTGTTCCATATCATAGCCATATATACCAGATTCATCTGCATAGAACAGAGTGTAGTCACCGGAACCTGCAAAAAATTCTTGATACTCTGCCATCGGCATTTCATGAAGCTTGCCCAGTTTTTTACTCTGCGAATCCAGCGCCTGTACATAATATTTGTCTTTATCCTGAAGAATACAAAGCAGTTCTCCTGTATTGGAAAGCGTCAGCCACACAGGCACACCGTCCGTTACCTTCACCGTATCCGTTAACGCCAGCTTTTCATCCAACAGATAAAGCTCGCTGTCACTATGCAAAACGGCGGTTCCCTCCCCTGTCACAATAAAATCATCTCTGATATTCTCACTGGAAATGTCAAATGCGCCGTTCGACCCGCTTCTGGCAATTTCCATGCCGTCAGCTCCAAGCTTCACCAGTTCCCGTTTACTCCCGTCTTCCTCCATAGGGGGATTCATAAAATACACATTATCCTCATTATCAAAATCAAACGCTGACATACCTATCGTACTCTCAAAATCTTCAGAAAACGGAAGCTGTCTTTCGACGCTGCCATCAAAATTCAGCACATAAATACCGATTACCGGCATGTGCTTTACATTGTCCTCATCACGGTATAAATCCATTGCAGTAACATAGACTCTGTCCTTTTTCACACAATAGCGATGAAAATTTGCTTTTAGCTCCGCAAGCTCTGCACATACTTCCCAGGTGACCTCTTCCATGCTTACAGGAGTCTCCCCTCCGCCACCCGCCTGCTCTTTGTCCTCTCTGCCACACCCTGTACAAAAAAGAAGGCACAGGATACATAGTAAAAATAAATGAAATAATTTCTTTTGCATGTTATCATCTCCTTTTTTCCAAAGAATAGCATACCAATATCTCCTTTATGTGTCCTTTTAGAAACCACGAGCGTCACGCTTCGCGAGCCTGCTCGGGTTCGCGGGCGCGCTCGGATAGTCTTGTGCAAGCACAGACATATCCTCACTTTGCCTTCGCGCAAAAAAAACAGAGGGTGCAAGACACACCCTCTGAAACATGAAACCTTCTAATTTCTTCTAATTTTCCTCCGCCGGAAATGTGAAATCCACCCCCAGCTCTATTTTTTCGTATGGCGCACCAGAACCCCCGTCTTGCGAAGACTCTGTTCCACCCTCCGCGCCGTCTGACAGCTCCGCTTTTGGCACATATATTTCCTTTACCAGCCGGTAGCGCACCGGATAAGCGTCCACCGGAAGGCTGCCGTACACCAATGACCAGTCAATAGTCATCGTAGTAACAGCCTGCGGCTCTATCGTGTACGCAATATCATCATACGCAATATCATCAAGATACGGCACCTCTTCAAGCATATCACCGCCTCTGTTGTATGCATACAGCTTATAGACGGCTCCACAGGTTATCTCCCTGTCTGAGTTATTATATATCCCCAGTGTCAGACCAGTCGCAGAAATCCCCGCAGCCTTAGCAAGATACATCTGGGAATCCTCCGTATACTCCCATAAATATTGGCTTTCGTCTCCCTCAAAAAACGGATACACTTCACTGTTATAGGGCGCCCAGGTACCGCTACCGGGTTCTAACGATTCAGACCATGCCTGCGCCTCTTCATTCCACTCTGCTACTACATATGCAATATCTTTCAGTATCCCGCTGCCGCTTTGCAGATAACACAGGTATTTCTTATCCTTCCCACTTTCCGGCACAGTACAGATGACACAATCTGAGCTTATCCAGTAATCCGCATACTTATCTCCCATCACAGACATCATATCCTGGCTGATATCATCTATCTTCAAGCCTTTCGGCCTGCCATCACCGCCATCAGTAAACGCCAGCTTCTCTAAGGTGTTTTCAAAAATATGGTAGGCAAACATATAATCCTTTTCAGTTGGATGTAAATAAACTGTCGCCCCAGCGTCAGCCACAAATACATCTGTGTAATTATCCCCCTGCGTATGGTCGCAGTCAAGCACTTTTACATTGACTGCGCCGGTAAGCTTCTTTTCCTTCACCGAATACACAAACAGACCCATATGCCCATAGCCCACAGCATATTCCGGCGATGCATAGACAAGCCTCACAAAATCAGCCCCCCAGCCTCCGTCCATGCCAATCATAACCACCGGAGCGGTGATGTTGACTGCACCAAAAGGAATATCATCAGGGTTTGCCGCACCTGCTGCTGGATTTTTTACCATCTGGTTAAAATTATATTCCTCTATCTGTGCAAGCTTTTCCTTAAGCGCCTTTAATTGCAATTCTACCGCTTCTAATTCTACATCTTTACTTGTCTGCATATTCTGCTTTTCCGTTAAATCTGCCTGCATCGTCTCATAGTTTTCATGTGGCATTGACATGCTTTCCATATTTTCATTTATCGTATCAATCTCATATTGCAGATGCGATATTTCACTGGAAAGCTTTTTCTTCTCTTCCTCCAGCATTTGAATGTGCTTTAACAAATCGGAAATATTATTTTCATTGTCCACGTCATAGTCTATGACATCAGAAGTTCCATCTCCTGCACCGCCTTGTGTATTGTCTTCCGTGGTGTTTAAAACAGTTCCGTTATTCCCAGTATTCCCGTTCTTCGGACCGGTAAGAAGCGTCACGGCAAGCACTAACACTGATGCTGCTGCCAAAACAAGCACAACAACCGCAGGCTTTTTATATTTCATCACATTTTTTATCCTATTTTTGGGATCGCCCTCCGCAAACGCCAGCGGCATGCCCACAAACTGCATTTTCTCCGTTGCCATGGAAAGCAGCACATTTGCATACTGTTTTTTGTTTTCCAGCCCCAGCTTCTCTATTACCGCCTCGTCACAAGACATTTCCACATCCTTTCCCAGCAGGACAAACGCCAGCCAGCAAAGAGGGTTAAACCAATGCAGGACAGTGATGAAAAACGCCAGTGGCTTCACCCAATGATCCTTCCTGGCAATATGTGTCTGTTCGTGAGCGATAACATAAGGAGTGTCCGCCTCAGGAATCCCTGATGGCAGATAAATCATCGGTTTTCTGTACCCTACCACAAAAGCGGTTTCTATTTCGTCCACAAGATAAATATTATCCCTGAGCAGCCATGAGACTGCCAATCTTTTTTTCAGTCTTCCATATGAAATTAGACTGTGAACGGCAATTCCGAACACACCTACCAGCCAGATGCCGAAAAGCGTCCACCAAACCATGCCTTGTGTATCACTTGCACGCTTCGTATTCGCAGCTGCTGATTCATCATCTTTCTCACCGGAATTTGCATTACTGTATCCGTCAGGAGATACGGCATGGACTCCATCGGTTTTTGCCGGGTCAGCAC
>CAMWOF010000077.1 GCA_947175805.1 uncultured Clostridiaceae bacterium | reverse complement strand
CTGGTGGAGGGCATCACCCTGAAGGAGTACATTGAGCGTCAGGGAAGGCTTTCTGTGGAGCAGGTGCTGAATTTCACACTGCAGATAGCTGCCGGTATTGAGGTGGCACACGACAACCACATCATCCACCGGGATATTAAGCCCCAGAATATTATTGTGTCCAGAAACGGAACCTTGAAGGTAACCGACTTTGGTATCGCCAGGGCGGCTACGTCCAATACGATTTCACCGACTGCCATGGGCAGTGTACATTATATCTCCCCGGAGCAGGCGAGAGGCGGCTTCAGCGATGAGAGAAGCGATATTTATTCCCTGGGTATTACCATATTTGAAATGCTAACTGGCAGAGTGCCTTATGAGGGGGATAACAACGTAGCGGTGGCGTTGATGCACATACAGGATGAGATGATTTCCCCGCGGGCATATTATCCTGATATTCCGGTCAGCTTAGAGAAGATTATATTTAAGTGTACCCAGAAACGCGCAGAGCGCAGATATCTGACTGCGAATGCACTGATTGCCGATTTAAAGAAGGTGGCGGCAAATCCATATGGAAATATTGAGGTGGGTGTGATGGCAGCCGCCTACAATAACGGACCTACTGTGATGATGACGGAGGAGGAATTAAACGCCATCAAGTACGGCGCTTCCCAGAAGCCGGTTGCCGAGTCGCCGCTGCAGGTGCCGGAGATGAATGGGCAGCGTGATGTAAACAGCCGTATGGATGATATCATGGGCAATGACAGATATGAGGATGCGCCGCAAACCGGCGGACGGATGTCTTCGGCGGGCAGAAGTGAAGAAAATGATGATGATATTGATATAGATGACGATATGTCTTTAGACCCGAAGCTGGAGCGGGCGGTTATGATAGGCGGTATCATTGTAGCTGTCATCGTATGCATATTTATTATGATTGGCATCAACAAGATTACCGGCTGGTTTAAGTTTGGCGGTGGTGATTCCACAGTCTCTACGGCGGACTCTACAGACTCTGCGGACAGCACAGAGATCAGCGTTAAGATGATTAGCGTGGTAGGGCTGACACAGGAGGAAGCAGAAATCAAGCTAAAGGGTGCCAATATAGATTTTTACACAGTCCAGTTTGTGGAATCCGATGAGGTGGAGGCCGGCACGGTCATTTCGCAGTCTGTCAATGAGGGACAGATGGTATCGCCGTCGGATAATCTGGTAATTACCGTCAGCAGCGGCAAGGAGTCCATCCCTGTGCCGAATGTGGTGGGTAAGCTGTCGGAGGAAGCGGCAAATGAGCTGGTAGAGGCAGGCTTTGAGACGCAGTTTGCCTATGAATACAGTGATGATGTGGAAAAAGACCATGTTATTTCCACAAACCCGGAGGCAGGGACAAATGCACCGGCAGGCAGCAAAATCATTATTACCGTGAGCAACGGAAAGGAATATGTGGAAGCGGTTGTGCCGGATTTAAAGAATATGACCAAGAAGGAGGCAAAGGCAGCCTTAGAAGATGCAGGACTGCAGCTTGGAGAAGTAACAGAGGAATACAGCGATACCGTAAAGAAAGGCAAGGTTATCAGACAGAGCACCTCGCCGAATACCACTGTCAATAAAGGAAACAAAGTAGATATTACTATCAGCCTTGGACCGGAAGAAAAAACAGTGACCTACACGGCGTCCTTTGCCGGAGAGATTGTCAACAGTGGCTATACCTTTGCAGAGGGTGAGACGGCAACCGTTAAGCTGGTATTTAAGTATGATGGCGGCAAGGTCAGCTACACACTGTTAGAGGGCAGCTATGAGGGCGGCGCATTCCCGATTAATGTAGGTAAGGTACAGGATATTTCCGGGCTGGCAAAGGATAAAGGAGAGATATCTCTTACGGTTATCAGCAGTACGGGACAGGATATTTCCGCAAGCTTTAGCGCCAGCGGCGTCAGCATTACTTACAAAGAAGTGACAGAGTAATGCGCGGAAAGATAATTAAAGGTATTGGCGGCTTCTATTATGTCTATACAGATGGACATGGCATATATGAGTGCAAGGCAAAGGGCGTGTTCCGCAATCAGAACATAAAGCCTATGGTGGGCGACAATGTAATGATTGACATACTGGACGAAGAACAAAGGCTCGGCAATATGACGGATATTTTAGAACGAAATAATGCGCTGGTTAGACCGGCTGTGGCAAATATCGACCAGGCAATGATGATATTTGCCATGGCACAGCCTGCGCCGAACCTTAACCTGCTGGATCGGTTTTTGCTGCTTATGAACCGCCAGCAGGTTAATACTGTCATATGCTTTAATAAAACGGATTTGGCGGCTGCCGGGGATATGGATAGGCTGCGGAGCATTTACGAGCATTGCGGCTGCCAGGTGGAGTTTATCAGCGTGCATAGGCAAGAGGGTGTGGAGCGTATCCGTGCATTGCTCAGCGGAAAAACCACAGTGTTTGCAGGACCTTCCGGTGTGGGAAAATCCTCCCTGTTAAATGCGCTGAAGCCGGAAGCAAATGTGCAGACCGGTGCTGTCAGTGAAAAAATCAAACGTGGAAAGCATACTACCAGACATTCGGAGATTATCCCGATTGCGGGAGATACCTATGTTATGGATACACCGGGATTTACCTCGCTCTATATAGACGATTTAGAGAAAGAAACCCTGTGGGAATACTTTCATGAGTTCCGTCAGTACGAACCGATGTGCCGCTTTGCGAGCTGCAGCCATATACAGGAGCCGGATTGCGGCGTGAAGCAGGCGGTTCTTGATGGCAAAATACATCAGGCGCGCTATGACAGCTATGTAGTGCTTTACGGAGAATTAGAAAATAAAAGGAGACGGAGATAATGGCAGAGGTGATAATGCAGGGGCCGATTCTTGCCCCATCAGTTCTCTCAGCGGATTTTGCAAGGCTTTCTGAGGCTGTAGAAGACATATCTACAGCAGGGGCAAATTGGCTGCACTGTGATGTAATGGATGGAATGTTTGTCCCTAACATATCCTTTGGGATTCCTGTGCTGGCGTCGCTTCGGCATATAACGGATATGCCCTTGGATGTGCATCTGATGATAGAGGATCCAGATCGCTATCTGGCTGACTTTCAGAGGGCGGGAGCTGACATCATATCTGTCCATACAGAGGCCTGCAGGCATCTTGACAGGACGGTGCAGCACATAAAGGAGCTGGGTATGAAATGTGCGGCTGCCTTGAATCCCGCCACGCCGGTTTCGGAATTGGATTATATTTTACCGGAGCTGGATATGGTATTGCTTATGAGCGTGAATCCGGGCTTTGGCGGGCAGCGTTTTATCCCATATACATTAGATAAGCTGAAGACATTGGCTGATATCAGACAGAAGAGGGGACTTTCCTTCCTGATTGAGATTGACGGCGGCGTAACACAGGATAATGCAAAGGTATTGCTGGATGCCGGAGCCGACATTTTAGTGGCAGGCTCTGCGGTGTTTGTCGGTGAGCCGAAGGAGAATTTGAAGGGTTTTTTGGATATTATGAGAGGATAGGGAACGGGCATGCGGGCAGTTATCATTTCCGGCGGCAGGGCAGATATAGAATTTATAAGGCGGGAGCTGACGGGAGAATTTTATGATATGCTGATTGCGGCAGACAGCGGCTTAGAGACATGCTATGCCTTGGGCATTATACCGGATGTTATGCTGGGTGATTATGATTCTGTCTCCGGGCAAATAAAGGAATATTATCAAAGCTATGGGGTACAGGCATTTACCTATCCTGAAAAAAAGGATGAAACAGATACGGAGCTGGCGGTAAAATTTGCCATAAACCAGCATGCAGGGCAGATTATTTTATATAGAGCCACCGGCAGCCGCATGGATCACACTCTGGCAAATTTGTTTTTGCTCCAGCTTGGTCTTGAGCATGGAATAGATATGCAGATACGGGATAAATACAACAGGATTCGTCTGGTAAAGGGGAAGTTTGTACTGCAAAAACCGGCGCAGTTTGGGGATTATATATCCCTGCTCCCTCTGAGCCAGACGGTGGAGGATATCTGCCTGACAGGGTTTCGGTATCCTTTAGAACATGCGTGTATGGTGCAGGGCAGCAGTCTGGGAATCAGCAATGTATTAGAAGAAGAACAGGGTGTCATATCCGCAGGCTCCGGTATCCTCATACTGATAGAAAGCAAGGATTAATAAAAGCAGGACTTTGAAAAATCACAAAGTCCTGCTTTTATTAAACAGATTTTATGTTAGTTAAATTTTTGTTGGTCAGTTTTTCTGCAGCAATTCTATAAACGAATCTTCCTCAATAGGCCTGCTGAAGTAATAGCCCTGGATAATATCGCACATCTGAGACTGTAAAATTTGAAGCTGGTTGATATCCTCCACACCTTCTGCGATAACCCGGATGTCCATTTTATGGGCAAGGGAGATAATGGTATCTGCAATATAGCGGTCTTTTTCGTTGTGATAAATATTATCAATAAATGCCTTATCAATCTTTAAGGTGTTGATTGGTATCTGCGTCAGGTAGTTGAAGGATGAGTACCCGGTACCGAAGTCATCTAAGGAAATCATTGCGCCCATGGCCTTAATGCGGTTGATTAAGTCTAAATTGTGGTCAAGGTCGTTCATCAGGATACTCTCCGTAATCTCAAGTTCCAAATATTTTAAGGACATGCCGGTTTCTTCTTCCACCCGCTCTAAGGTGCTAATCAGGTGATCCCCTTTTAGCTGTGTCGTAGATACATTTACTGAGACAATAATCGGCTTAAAGCCTTCGTTAATGAGCCGTTGGTTAAAAGAGCATGCCTCAAACAGCGCCCAATCACCTAACTCTTCAATAATTCCACATTCTTCTGCCACCGGAATGAATTCAGAGGGTGGGATGAAGCCTGCTATCGAGGAATTTAAGCGCATCAGCGCCTCAAAGCCGATAATCTTGCCGCTGACAACATCAGCCTGGGGCTGATACACCATATATATTTCTCCGTTTGCCAGCGCCTCCTGAAGAATGGCAATAATCTCATTTTTGTGGTTGACGCCATCCGCCATGGTGCTGTTGAATATCTGGTAATTATTCTTTCCGCCGGCCTTGGCACTGTACATGGCGATATCCGCATTTTTTATCAGCTCCGTCAATGACAGACCGTGCTCAGGAAAGTGGGAAATCCCCACGCTTATGGACACATGTACCGTCTCATCTTTGACGAGAAACGGATGCTTTGTGATATCAACCAGGCTCTTAGCCGTCTCTTCTGCATCCTCATAGGAAGAGATATAGTTCTTAAAAATTAGAAATTCGTCCCCGCCGGTCCGCGCAAGGATATCCCCGTTGGAAATGCTGTCTGCCAGCTTTTCGGCAACCTGGATTAGCAGCTCGTCTCCATAATCATGTCCAAGCGTGTCATTTACATTTTTAAAATCATCCAAATCAATGAAGATGATGGCATGTCTGCGAGATGTGCTTTGTTTTTCGTTTAAAATCTCCTGGGAATATTTCATGAAGGCAATACGGTTAAACAGCTTAGTCAGACCATCGGTAAAGGCCAGCTCTTCCACATGCCTGTTGTGCTCAATCAGTTGGGCTTCGTTATTCTCTAGTTGTTTTTGGGTGTCCAGTTGTTTTTCGTTGGTGTCTGCAATTATCTTCATCATTTCATTGAAGCAGTGGGAGAGCTGTCCGAACTCATCCTTTGACTGGATGTCGCAGGCAACCTGGTAATTGCCGCCTGCAGCCTCCAGCATACAGGCATTTAATTCCATAATTGGATCGGTATACTTTTTTGTCAGATAGCCGCTGACCGCCAGTGCAATGAGCAGAATCACTATCAGTCCCACAATAATCAGCAGAGGAAGTGAGGATATGATGGCATGGTAGTAGGAGCGATCCTCCCGGATAATATAAATCCAGCCATAGTCATTTATGGTGCAGAAACCATACATATACTTTGAGTAACGGCTCTCAATCATCGTTCCTGCGGTATCCGCTTTGGCAGTGTCTTTTTTGAGTGCACCAAGCTTGTCCATGACATAGCCATCTTCTGACAGCGTGTCCTGGTGAAATAAAAAATTGCCATTTTCATCTATGATATAACATCCTTCCTCCGCAGAGGCAAAGGCACCAAAGTAGTCAATGGAAACATTGGCGCAGACAATGCCAATGACATTGTTTTTCAGAAGGACAGGAGTAACGATATCAATAGCGTCCTGACGGTCATTGATGGCGGCGTCCGCATAGATTACTGTCTTGGTAATGCTGGACAGGTCGGCTTCCATATATTCAGACCAGTCGCCGGTATTAGCAGCGCTTCCCAGTACATAGTAGCCGTCTACATCATACAAGGAATAAGTGACAGCCTGATTATCGCTGCTCATTTGCTGCTCAAACTGCTCCAGCACCGTCTTATAATAATTTGATGTGGTTAAATCAAAATTGGGGATGTTGATTTTCTCTGCAAGAAAGGACTGAACATAGATGTTTTCTGCCAGAATTTCGTTGTTGGAAATCATTGTATCCAAGGTTGCCATAAAGCCGTCCCTGTAGGTGGAGACTGTAGCCTGTATGGAATTTTTGGTGAGCTCCGAGTATTTGTTGGAGGCAAGGATATAGGCAAGAGCGGCCATGACGATAACCGGTATTGCTGCCAGCAGCAGTATATATGTTCGCAGTGATTTTTTGATTGACATAAGCCCCTCCTTTGGGCGCATTTATTTAAAGTAAAATAGAATAAATATATTATACATAATACAATTGGTGAATTCAATCTGTTTTTGGAGAAATATCGAAGGAAAATCATTGCAATATCAGAGCGGATTATGTATAATTGTACTATAAATGTATTACCTTGGAAGAGACAGAGTGAACAACTTCGACAGGATGACAGGAGGTATATAATGTTTGGGGTATACTTTGGAAAATATTTACAGGACAAAGGGATTTTGACAGAGGAACAGCTAACGGATATTTTAGAAGAGAACAAGTCTGCCAGAGTGAAGATGGGACTTCTGGCTGTAGAGCAGGGATATATGACAGAGGTGCAGGCAGATGAGGTAAATATGCTTCAGACCATGCAGGATAGAAGGTTTGGGGATATTGCAGTGGACAAGGGTTATCTCACAAACAGCCAGGTGGAGGAGCTCTTGAAAAAGCAGGGAGATGCTTATCTCTTGTTTGTCCAGTCTCTGATTGAGCGGGATGTTATGGATTTGGATCAAATTCAAAAGGAACTCAACGCATATAAGAAGGCAGAACGGCTTACGGCGCTGGATTTGGATGCGATTAAGAGCGCCGATATAGACAAGATTGTGCAGGTATTTATGAAGGAGCCGGTGATTCCGCCGATTGTCAAGGATTTTATTGCCCTCGCCGCCAGAAATCTCATCCGTTTTGTGGACAATAATCTACGGATTGACAAAGTGGAGAGCGTAAGCTCCTATGAGGCGAATTACATAGCTTCCCAGAATCTTGAGGGCGATTACAATCTCTTTACCGGCTTTGCAGGAGATGGGCAGGGTATAAAGGTTATCGGTGAGGCATACGCCAAGGAGGAATTTGATACCGTTGATGAGGATGTGTTAGATGCCTGCTGTGAGTTTTTGAACTGTAATAACGGTATTTTTGCCACGAAGCTCAGTAATGAGGATGTGGACATAGACATGCTTCCACCGGAGATGTATCTGCAGACAACGACTGTCAGCTCAGATGGCAATGTATTCCGCATTCCTTTTACGGTGCAGGGAAAGGCTGTGGATTTGGTTGTTTGCGTGGAGACAAAGTGGAGCATCAGATAATATGGACCAGCAGCGTATGTAATGTATACAGCATGGCGGATGCATTGTTTTAACAAATATGACAGATATATTGATACACAGAAAGGTGATTTTGTATGGGTAAGATATTGGTTGTAGATGACTCAAGGACTTCTAGAAGGATATTAAAGGGGATTTTAGAGTCAGCCGGACACGAAATTGTTGGTGAAGCGATGAATGGCGAAGAGGGATATCAGAAGTATTGTGATTTGAAGCCGGATTTGGTTACGTTAGATGTGACCATGCCCGTGTTGGACGGTATCGGCGCACTGAAGAAAATTAAGGCAGATTTTCCTGACTCCAAGGTGGTTATGGTTACTGCTGCAGGGCAGAAATCAAAGATTGTAGAGGCTGTGCAGGCTGGCGCAGATGAATTTATCCCAAAGCCCTTTGAGGCGGAGCAGTTGGCACAGGTGATTGCAAAAGTGATACAATAATTGAGATAGGATGGGTATTAAGTGAAAAAGGCACTTCCTGCAGGGGGTGCCTTCACTAGTATAGAATGGGAGGATATTATGAGTAACGTAAGACGAGTTTATGTGGAGAAAAAGCCGGAGTATGCAATAAAGGCGGGTGAACTCTTAGAGGAAATCCAAGACTATCTCGGTATTCAGGCAACAGGGGTCAGGGTGTTGATTCGATATGATGTGGAGAATATCTCAGAGGAGACTCATCAGAAGTCATTGGGCACTGTTTTTTCCGAGCCTCCCGTGGATGTGATATATGAGGGGGAAACTTTTCCTGTCAAGGAGGGGGATTGTTGCTTCAGCACAGAGTATCTGCCGGGACAGTTTGACCAGCGGGCGGATTCCGCAGAGCAGTGCGTAAAGCTTTTGGCAGGCAGGGAGGAGCCGATTATAAGAACGGCTTCCACATATGTAATTTCGGGCGGTGTATCCGATGCAGATATGGAGAGAATCCGCGCCTACTGCATTAATCCGGTGGATTCGAGAAGAGCAGAAGAAAAGGTGCCGGAGACATTGGTTACCGTATTTGATGAGCCGGCGGATGTGAAAATTTTTGACGGGTTTCAGGATATGCCGGAGAACGACCTTAAGGTCTTATATGATTCCTTAGGACTGGCAATGACCTTCAGAGATTTCCTGCATATTCAGAATTATTTTAAAGGGGAGGAAAAAAGAGATCCTTCCATGACAGAGATTCGTGTACTGGACACCTATTGGTCAGACCATTGCCGTCACACCACATTTTCTACGGAATTAAAAAATATAACCTTTGCCGAGGGCTATTACCATGCGCCGCTCATGAAAACTTATGAGGAATATCTGGCAGCCAGGCAGGAGCTGTTTGCCGGCAGGGAGGATAAATTTGTCTGTCTGATGGACATAGCGCTAATGGCAATGCGCAAGCTGAAGAAAGAGGGACGCTTAAAGGACATGGAGGATTCCGATGAAATCAATGCCTGCTCGGTTGTTGTGCCTGTGGAGTTAGAAGGTGAGACGGAAGAGTTCCTGGTGAGCTTCAAAAATGAAACCCACAAC